>JAVCBV010000013.1:0-9191 GCA_037917695.1 Thermoproteota archaeon
CTCCAGCTACGCACTTCCCAGACCCGTAGGGGCCGTATATTTCAGTAATCGCCTGAGTCTCGATGCCGCCGCCGAGTAGCTCGTCGAGCGCCTTCGATCCAGTCGTGATCCTCTGGACGGTCTTCCTCCTTTGGTAGTAGTCGTATGCCGTCATGACATCGACTTTCAGGATCTTCCTGGCTGCCGCGATGATCTTTGTGGCAGTAGAGGCGGGTATTCCGGCAGCCGCCGAAAGCTCGGCGGGGGAGGTCAGGGCTATCGATTCCAGCGTGGTGAAGCCTGCCTCACTCAGCCTCTTTGCTATGGTTGGCCCGACTCCCTCCAAGGTCGTTAGGTCAAACTCGTCATAGGGTTCGACCTCCAGCTCCCGCAAGTCCTCGCCGGCGCTCAGCTCATCGTCCGTTCCCCCTTCAGCCTCGACCTTTCTCTTGCCCCTTGGCATCAAAGCTCATGTCCAGCGTGGGGATAATAATTGTGCGCGTTCGAAAGTTTGATTGAATGTGCGAGCTTGCTGAAGAAATTCGAAGGTTGACTGCTGACCCTACGATTTCGGGAGTCGTGAACGCGAGGCTGCGGGAGTTCGAAGAGATAGGTTCTGGAGATTGGACGCTTTGGGCTAGAGAACTTGCCTTCTGCATACTCGCGGCGAATTTCAAGGCTGTGAGGGCATTCGAGATTGCCACTCGCCTCTGGGAAGAGGGCCTCCTCTTTGAGGGCTCGACTCCACAGATCGAGGCAGCGCTCAGGAGAATGGGGCACAGATTCCCTAGAACTCGTGCTAAGTTCCTGTTCCAAGCCATGGGCAGGGTGAAGGATCTGAGAAGGGTAGTTCCGGGCCTCTCCTCACCTGAGGCGAGAGACTGGCTCAGGAAAGAGGTAGCCGGGCTGGGGATGAAGGAGGCGAGCCACTTCTTGAGGAACACGGGTCGAAGGGATGTAGCGATCATTGACAGGCACATAATGAGGTTGTTGCGGGATTACTCCCTCGTGAATGAACTCCCGAAGAGTCTCACAGTAAGAAGGTATCTAGAGATGGAGGGTTTGCTCAGAAGGGTAGCTTTGGGTGTCGGCCTGACTCTGGCTGAACTGGATCTCTACATGTGGTACATGAAGACGGGTTTCGTGTTCAGGTGAGGCTGCTTATAGGGAAGTCTCTGTCGCTTGACTAGGTGCTTCCCTCATGAAGCCCAAGCTGTTCATGACCAGGGAGATCCCTGAGAGAGGCCTCGCCAAGATAAGAGAGCACTTTGAGGTGGATCTCTGGCCAGAGGAAGCCCCGCCCCCGAAGGATGTCATCATTGAGAGGGTCAAGGATGTGGACGCACTCGTCTCCTTGCTTACGGATCCCATAGACGCGGAGGTTATGGATGCGGCTCCGCGGCTCCGAATAATCGCTCAGTATGCGGTGGGATTCGACAACATAGACATCTCAGAGGCCACGAAGAGGGGAATTTACGTAACCAACACGCCCGGAGTGCTCACCGAGACAGTCGCTGACTTCGCATTTGCTCTAATGCTGGCCGTGGCCAGGAGGATTGTTGAGGCAGACGAGTACGTCAGGACTGGCAAGTGGAAGGTGGCTTGGCACCCCCTAATGATGTTGGGGACAGACGTCTACGGAGCCACGCTAGGGATCGTGGGCTTGGGCAGAATCGGGCAAGCTGTGGCGAGGAGAGCCAAGGGCTTCAACATGAGGATCCTCTACTACGACATAGTAAGGAACGAGAAGGCAGAGAAGGAACTCGGTGCGCAGTTCGTGGACCTAGAGACCCTGCTGAAGGAGTCTGACTTCGTGAGCCTGCACACTCCCTTGACCCCGGAGACCTATCACATGATCGGCGAGAAGGAGCTAAAGATGATGAAGCCCACTGCTTTCTTGATAAACACGGCAAGAGGGAAGGTCGTAGACCAGAGGGCCCTCTACAGAGCTCTAAAGGAGGGGTGGATAGCAGGCGCAGCTCTAGATGTTTTCGAGCAGGAGCCCATACCGCCCGACGACCCACTGCTCCAGCTCAAGAACGTGGTCTTGGCTCCCCACGCTGCCAGCGCGAGCATAGAGACGCGGTCTCGCATGGCTGAGATCGTGGCCGAGAACCTGATTGCATTCAAGGAGGGGAAGGTCCCGCCAACGCTCGTGAATAAGGATGTAGTCAACGTGAGGCCTCCTGGCTTCGGTTGACACCCTCAACCTCCCTCTTTTTCACGGGTGCAGGCTTTGGGCTCCGGAGTCTACGTTCTCATCGTCAAGGTGCTGGAGAAATGTGAAATTGAGGTTGGCTCCCTAGGCAGAATTGAGTTTGAAGAGGGGTACTACGCGTACGTCGGAAGAGCGATGGAAGGTCTTCAGAAAAGGATTGAAAGACATCTAAGGCGTCCAAGAAGAGTGAGGTGGCATATAGATTGGCTTACCTCCAATCCTTTAGTTAAGCCCCTCTGTGCCATCTTCGGGGAGACCCAGAATCCTAGACTGGAAGATGAGTTGGCTGAGGCTTTGAGTGGAGAGCCTATCCCGAGGTTTGGCAGCAGCGACGCTAGAGTTGGCTCACACCTCAAGTACCTGGGAACTGACCTCACCACGGCGAGGAGAGAGTCAGAATATGCTATACTCGAGCTTGGCATGGAGCCTAGATACAGGGAGGCCACAAAGTCGGTAATAATGGATCTTGACGGGACGCTCTGTGACTACGACAGGAAGAGATTGCAGGCTGTTGTGAATCTGGCAAAGAGGTGGGGCATAGATCCAGAAGCCCTAGTGGAGTCTTATGAGAGCGTTAGACGAGAGATCTATGCAGAGATGCCAGAGTCCCCAGAGAAGTACTCTAAGAAGAGGGTTTTTGAGAGGTTGAGAAAGAAGTTCCCTCAGGTACCTCCGCCTGCCCGGGCCGAAGAAGAGTTTTGGGAAGAGTCTATCCGACTTGTAGAACCCTATCCAGATGCCTTCACCGTCTTTAACCTAGCCGAGAGGGGCTTCAAGCTCATTCTTCTCTCAGATGGATCATCGAGGTGGCAGCGTGCGAAGCTTGAGAAGATTGGTCTTGGCACCGCGTTTGACGTTGTCATCACGTCTGAAGAGCTGGGAATCAACAAGGTTAGCCCAGCGGCGTACGTGAGGGCATTAGATATTCTGCAGATCCAGCCATTTGATGCAGTGGTCGTGGGAGACCTCCTGAAGTCAGACGTACTATCACCTCAGAGCGTCGGCGTAAGGGGCATATTGCTGGCCAGGCGCGGCTCGCCTCGTGAGCCCGTTGGCGCCCCAGTTCTGTCGAGTCTAACTCAGCTTCAGGATGTGCTGGTGAAGGTGTAGATCATTGCGAGCCTAGAGCCCTAGCTATTGACATCTTGAGAGGCTGATACAGGATCCCTCTCTCCGTTATGATCCCGGTGAGCAGCTCCGGGGGAGTCATGTCAAAGGCAGGGTTGAATACATTCACGCCCTCTGGGGCTATCCTCACTCCACGAACGTGAGTAACTTCTTCAGGGCTTCTCTCCTCTATTTTAACGTCGGACCTCGTCGACTTCAGGTCGAATGTACTCGTCGGGGCCACGGAGAAGAAGGGAACGCCGTGGGCCCTAGCCGCCAGGGCCAGTCCATAAGTGCCTATCTTGTTGTACACTGTGCCATCGGCTAGTATCCTGTCCGCTCCGACAAAGACTAGATCCACGCCCTTCTCCCTGATTGTGTGCGCAGCGGCTCCGTCTACGATCAGGGTCACTGGTATTCCGGCCGCGTGCAGCTCATACGCCGTGAGCCTAGCTCCCTGAAGAACTGGTCTAGTTTCGAGCGCTATTATGGAGAACCTCTTTCCCTGCTCCCAGGCCGTGTAGATCGGGGCTGTGACGGTGCCATACCAAACAGTTGCAAGCGTTCCAGCGTTGCATATCGTCATTATCGTCATGCCGTCTTCGATGAGTTCAGCCCCGTGCCTTCCTATAGCCATATTTGCATCTACATCTTCTTGGGCTATGGACTGGGCTTCCCTGACAACTTCTTCCCTCACGGCGTCTATGGATCCTGACTCTGCCGCCCTCTCCGCCGCGGACATGACCCTGTCTATGGCCCAGAACAGGTTCACCGCCGTCGGCCTCGTCTTCCTCAGCCTCTCGGCTGCCAACCCAAGTTCTCTCAGAAGGTCGGTAAAGCTGTCAGCGTTGGAGTGGATGGCTGCTAGGGCCAAGCCAAAGGCAGCCGTGGCGCCTATCGCCGGCGCCCCCCTCACCACCATAGTCTCGATTGCTCTGGCAACGCACTCGACGTCTCTGCACTCTACGAACCTTAGCTCAGTCGGCAACGCCGTCTGGTCTATTAGAATAACCCTATCGCCCTCTAGCCTCACAGTCCAAGGTAGCGCTGGTGGCATGAGATCACCCAATCAGAAGGTTTGAAGTTACCAGATAACCTTGGGTGTGAAGCCCCTCCTCTTAGCAACGAGTTCAGGTAGATCCAGCACACATCTAGCCCTCTCTATGACGGCCACGTCTGAGCTGGCGGCTACCTCGTGCGAGGCGACGAACGTGTCCACCTGCTTGTGTGTCAGAGAGTCGCCGGTCAGGTTAAACTCAGACAGGATCTGCCTAGTCATGGCCGCCAGCTCCCCGCTGCGGCTCATTGGCTCATCAAAGGCTACCACGACTCTGCGTGGCGCTACCTCCTTGAGGGCTTCTGCAATTTCCTTGAGAGCATCAGGAGTCACTTCAGACGGCTTGTAACTTGAGAATACCCCTCGTAGGTCCCTTAAGAAGCCATCCGAGCACAGGAAGACCGGCTCGCCCATTAACATGGCTTCCACAGTGATAATAACGTTGTAGCCGTCTATGCCGATCTCTCTGCCAACGGCTGCCTCTGGAGGCACCTTCTTTACAGCTGCTGCAATAGCCTCTCCAGGCCACCGGACTATCCTCTCTACTGCAACCCGCTCGGCCCTGCTCAAGCCGAGCTTATCTCCTATCAGGTCTATTGACCTCTGCTTTGGTAAAGAGAGGGATGCGAGGAGGAGGGCTTGTCTAGCCGCCTCCGTGACTAATTCGAGCCTCAGGCTCATTGGACACGCCTCATCGCCTGGGCTATAGAGAACCCTAGGTCGTCCACTCGGGCCTCGGGCGGCATCGACCCCCAAGCCATCTTCCTCTGACCACCGCCCCTCCCTCCCAGTGAGTTGAGCGCCTCTGAGAGCACCTTGCCGGCGTCTAAGCCCTTCTCAAAGGCTTCCGCTCCCAGGGCCAGAACTACCTGCCTCTGACCGGATCCTCCGACCAAGCATAGCACCGTCCTCGTGTGCTCACGCACGTATGAGTCGGCAGCGTCCGTGAGGGCCTTTCTGTCGTTGAGTTCGACCTCCACGACCTTGAGCTCCAAGTCTCCAATACCCGTTGCCTTGGCTCCCTCAATCCTATGCACCAGCAGATTCTCTAGGGCTTCCCTGAGCCTCTTGGATAGCTCCTTGTTCTCCTCTACAAGAGCCTCGACGGTCTCCTCAACCCTTTCAGGAGGAGCCCCCACGGCACTCGAGATCCTCCTCACCCTCTCATAAGCTTCTAGGAGCTTCTCTACGGCCGCCATTCCCGCGCTGAACTCGAACCTAACGACGCCGTCCTGAATTCTCCTGGCCCTAAGAATCTTGATGGGTCCTATCTCCCCGGTCCTCTTAACGTGCGTACCGGCGCAGGCCTGAACGTTGAATCCCTCGATCTCTACGATCCTGAGGTTAAGGTCGGGGACCACGCCTCCTTGGTATATCTCGAAGCCATGGACCTTCTCGGCTTCTTGTCTAGGCATCCACTTCGTTATGACCGGCCTATTCTCCATTACGATGGAGTTCGCGAGGAGCTCTATCTGCCTCAGCTCCTCTTCGGTGACAGACTTGTAGTGGGTCACGTCGAGCCTGCTCTCAGTCTCTCCCTTCTGAGCGCCCCACTGCCACACGTGATCACCGAGGACCCTCTTGGCCGACTCTAGGAGCACGTGAGTGGCCGTGTGATGCCTCATCAGCGAGATCCTCTTAGGCCAATCTATCTCGCCAGAGACCTCATCCCCAATGTGAACCTTGGACAGCTCGCCCTCGACGAAGTGAAGCACTCTATCCTTCACCTTCTCAGCTCTGACGACCCTCAGCCTCGTGCCGTCGCTCAGCGTTATGAAGCCTGTGTCCGAAGGCTGTCCTCCTCCCTCTGGATAGAACGCAGTCCTGTCAAGCACGATAGCATCGCTCAAGAGACCTACCACCCTGGCCCTGAAGGTCGGGGTGTAGGGGTCCTTGTAGAACAGGAGTTCAGTCTCGGGCATGGCCTCGACTTCCTCTAGATATGGGGGCAGTTCAGGCGGCTTGACCTCCGGTGCCTCGTGCCTGGCGGCCACAAGCTCGTAGAAGTTGTCTGGAACTTCGATCTCGACGCCGTGCTCCCGGCCAACCTCAGCGGCTAGCTCCGGAGGGACGCCGTGCGAGTCGTACAGCTCCAGTAGGAAGTCCACAGGCACCTCCTTGGAGCCTCTGAGCCTCTTGAGTTCCCTCTCTATGAGCTGTCTACCCCTCTTCAGCGCCTCCAGGAACCTTGCTTCTTCCACCGAGACCATGTCTAGAATCCTGTCCCTCTTCTCTAGCAGCTCCGGGAACTGGGTCCCCCAGTACTCGAGCTGCAGGTCGACCAGCTCCGCCAGGGGGATCTCGGCGCCAAGAGACTTCAAGGCCCTAAGAGTCCTCCTTATTACAAGCCTTCCCAAGTAGCCCTCCTTGGAGTTAGAGGGTACTAGCCCGTCTGCCAGCATGAAGGCTATCGTCTTAGTGTGGTCTAAGACGGAGTAGGCGAGTTCGACGGGGGACAGCGCCTTATCCAGCTCCTCGGGGTCTACGCTCAGCTGGGAGGCGATCACCCTCCTGAGCTCCCTAAGCTTCTTGCCCCTCTCCACATGGGCCGTTAGAGATGATAGCGTGGAGTACCTCTCCATCAGGTCTCTATCAGGTCGATCCACGCCCAGCGCGTCGAGAAATCTGTCAGCCAGGTGGCCGTACACGGCATCAAACGCTGTGGGCGTGCCCTGAGATAGCCACGTTATTCTCTCAAGCCCGTAACCCGTGTCGACGACCCTAGTTGGCATCTTCTCGTAGACGCCGTCTCTGACCTGGTACTCCATGAACACAAGTGTGGCTATCTCCAACCCGGAGACGATTGGCTCTACGTCGGGGCCAGCGTTCCCTCCACCCTCCCACCACCCCTCCTTGTAGATTATGGCCTCCTCTGGAACTCCAAGCGTTGTTGTAGCGTATTCGTGGAAGAGTTCGAGCGTTCGATCCTTCCAGTACACCTCCTTCTCTGGCGTATTGAAGGCGTGGTGGGCCATCATCTCAAAGATGGTCAGGTGCCTGCCCATCGTGAGGCCCACCTTGTCGATATCCTTGAGGCGGATACAGGGCTGGGATATCGTCAGCGGGTTGGCTGGCGGTGGCACGAGGCCGGCCGTGACAAAAGGTTGGAAGTCCACTATCGAGGCGCTCGTGAGGAATAGGTCGTCCCTCCACCTAGCCACAACCGGGTAGCGGCCAATTCTCGCGTGTCCCCTAGACTCCATAAAAGATAGAAATCCCTCTCTGACATCGGCCACGGTTAGCTTCTCACTCAACCCTCTGCCGATGAACGTGTAGGGTTCGCAGGGAGACTCTCCGCAGGTCTCTCTACCGGGGTCTAGCGTCCAGAAGTGCTCTCCACACCTCGGACAGCGCCTCCTAACGTACCCCCTCTCCAGGAAGAAGCTCAGCCTCAGAGACTCTTCGACGTCGGGCCTGCTGCCTCCCATACCGACTCCAGCCGCCTGGGAGGTCTCGAATAAAATAGGTGAGGGCTCAGCCGAAGAGTGCGCCGAGCCCGGCGATCGCCGCCTCTTCCTCTTCCTCCTCCTTCTTTTCCTCCTTCTTCTCCTCGGCGGGCTTCTCCTCCGCGGCCTCGGCGGCAGGGACCGCGGGCGCTGCCACAGCGACTGGAGCGACAGCCGCCGTCTTGATCACCTCATCTATGTCGACTCCCTGGAGGGCCTCCACCAGCTGCTTTACCCTAGCCGGATCGGGCTCAAGACCGGCGGCCTTGAGCACAGCGCTGAGAGTACTCTCGTCTATGTCCTTACCCAGCTCGTGGAGCAGGAGGGCAGCGTACACGTACTCGAGCCCCATAGCTCAACCACCTGTTCGCTCTTCGCCATTCCCTTGCGATAAAAAAGGTTTGTGGCCACTACCTTGGCAGGCCAAGTCGCCCTCTGCGTGCTGCATACATAGCAGGAACGCCTCTTATTGCAAAGAACACGGCAGCAGCCACGGCTCCGATCATCCCAGTGAGCGCCGCGGTCAGTAAGACCTTCCTGCCGGTGGGGACCTCCGCCAAGAAGCCTATCTCTAGAGAGCGCGCTCCATAAATTGCGTAGGACTCCTCTCCGGCTTCTCCCTTGAACGTCGCGTTCAGCAGGGTCAGGTTAAACAGACCCATCTTCTGAACCCTCATTCTCATGCTGAACTCCACGCTGGCGCCGGGGTCGATGCTATCGGCCTCGAAGGTGACCTTCCACCCGCCCTCGGCAGTCCTCTCCTGGTTGACGTACGGACCCTCTGCCTCCAGTAGGTCGATACCTGGGGGGATCTCTACCGCGATGTAGACGTCTTTAGCGGGACCGCTCCCTTCGTTGACCACGGTGAAGATCAGCTCGAGGCGGTCGCCCACTATTAGCCTCTGAGGCGGAGCCGACGCCAGCTCTAAGCCCAGCGCAGGCCTCACTATCCTCACTATCATGGTGTTGGAGTACTTGAGCTGGGGGGCGTCTCGCTCCTTGTACTGCACCTCCGCCACTGGCAGCATGGCGGTTCCCTCCTTCTTAGCCTTGAGCTTGTAGGAGAGGGTTATGCTCCTGCCAGGCTCGAGCGCCTTGACGACCGCCGAGGTTTTCCCTCGAGTTAGCTCAAAGTACTCCTCCGGGAACGAGTCGGTGACCGTCACATCCTTGGCTGTGGCCCCTCCCTCATTCGACACCGTGACTATCACGTTTACCGTGCCGTTGACGCTCACCTCTGCGGGCGACACCTGCTTGCTGATCGATATCACTGGCCGTTCGGGCTCCTGAACTACTATCACTCTGCTTGTTTTGGCAGCGAAGGACTTGCCCACCTTGTCCTGCCACTCCACAGATATCGTCACGTTGAAGTACGTGCCGAGTA
>JAVCBV010000067.1:0-9146 GCA_037917695.1 Thermoproteota archaeon
GCCACTATCAGGGCGCCGAGGTCAGCGTAAAACGCTCCATACGGGAAGAACGTGAGCCCGCCCACTCTAACCTCCAGCTCGTGGGCCACGCTCACTTCCCCTCCACCAGGGCCACGACCATGCGGTGGAACCTCTCCAACATGGCTCTCCTGTCCTCCATGAGGACCACGTCGCTCAGCCCCTGCAGCACTATCCCATGAGCGAATGGGGAAGGCACCTCTAGGGGTGGCAGCTCGACCTCCTCAGCCTCTCCGCTTCTGAGGGCTCTTAGAACGACTTCAGCGGTCCCCACATCCATGAAGTCCTCCATTATCTCGCGATATGTCTCCTTCAGGAGGGGGAAGCCCTCTAGGTCCTGCACAGCCTTCAGCAGGATCTCAGCGCTCGCCTGCTGTCTACTCACCCGGATCTCGTGGCCCTTGTAGTTCCTCAGTATCATCAGTCCCCTCGAAGCCACGTGCCTGAATCTCCTCCTCAGCAGCTCGGTGTTCGCAAGAGCTTCCCTCAGCGTATCTCTTAGTGTATCGGGGTCAAGCTCGGAGAGGAATCCCTGCGGCCTGACCCCCCTCGGGAAGACCAATGCGAAGCCGTTGTCTGCGACCACAACACCAAGGTTCCTCCTGACCTCCTTCCCGACGACGTACGCCAGCGCCCTAGATAACGCATCGTTGGCGCGCCTGCCTATGAGCGTGTGGAACACTCTGTAGGCGTTCCCATCCTCTCCGAGGTAGGTCTCCACCAGTATCACTCTGTCGGACGGGAACTTCTCGACCCCCAGCGACCTGAGGAACAGCAGCTGCTCCCTGACGTATTCGTATATGGCCTTGGCCGTGTTAAAGTCGGTGGAGCACGCCCTGGCTATCTCTCGTATGATTTCCTGTCTGCTCCGGCCAGACTCTATTTCCCTAGCCAATTCAGCCCTGAACTTGGCTATTTCAACGGCTAAGTCATAGCTGAGAGGCAGCATCTCGCTGAACCAAGACGGAACTGTAGGCTTCTGATCGAAGGCTGGCCTTACGTACACCCTGAGTCCCTTCGCCTTTACGAACTCGTAAACTCTCCCAGCCAAGATGAACCTGTCGCCGGGAGAGAGCCTCTCCACGAACTCCTCCTCCAAGTTCCCAATGTATCTGTTGTTCTCGGCGTTGTAGACCTTCACCGCCACCTCGTCTGGTATGGTGCCTATGTTTGTAGCGTAGATTACTCTGCCGTACTTGCCCCTCCTGCCAAAGGCGCCCTCCTCAGGGTCGTACCAGATCTTCCCGTAGACCTTGTACGTCTCCAGCTTGGAGTAACCGCCCGACAGGTACTTCAGCACCGCCTCAAAGTCCTGCCAGCTGAGATTCCTGTAAGGGTAGGCCCTCCTGACGAGGTCGTAGGCCTCCCTGGCGTTCCACTTCTTCTCTAGGGCCATCCCCACTATGTGCTGAGCTAGGACGTCCAGCGCATTCTCGGGGATCCTGGCCTTGTCGAGGTGGCCGCTGAGGGCCTCTCTCACCATGACCGCAACCTCCACCGCGTCGTCCCTGTCCACCACCAGGAACCTACCCTTGCTGACGTCTCGAAGCCTGTGGCCAGCCCTCCCGACTCGCTGGAGGGCTCTAGTCACGGACTTGGGCGAGCCTATCTGCACGACGAGGTCGATGTACCCTATGTCTATCCCCAGCTCCAAGCTCGTGGAGGACACTATCGCCTTGAGCTCCCCCCTCTTGAGCCTCTCCTCCACGTCGTGCCTGACGTGCCTAGAGAGTGACCCATGGTGCGCGGCGATGGCCTCTCCCTCAACCTCCTCGACCTCCTCTTGGAAGATCTTCTTCAGGTGGAAGACCACTCTCTCCGTCCCGCTGCGAGTGTTGGTGAAAACGAGGGTGGTTCTGTGGGATCTGACCAGCTCTGCGAGAACCTCGTACATCCTCTGACTGACCTCCGCCGAGGGAGTGTGTAGGAGGTCGTCCACCGGGCACACGACCCTCAGATCTATCGGCTTGGCATAGCGCGCGTCGACTATGAGGCAGTCCCGAGGCGCCCCATTCTCGTAACCGACGAGGAACTCCGCCACCTCCTCCAGCGGATTTATCGTCGCCGAGAGGCCTATCCTGACGGGCGACCCATCGACCATCTCCTCCAGCCTCTCAAGAGAGAGGCTGAGGTGCACTCCCCTCTTGTTCTCCACCAGGCTGTGTATCTCATCTACTATGACCCACTTAACGCCCCTCAGGAGTTCCTTGAATTTCGGCGCCGCCAGCACTATCGCTAGAGTCTCAGGGGTCGTGATCAAGATGTGGGGAGGGTTCCTTAGCTGCCTCTGCCTCGCGCTAGCTGGGGTATCTCCAGTTCGAACGGCATGCCTGATTTCCTGGGCCTCCACTCCTTTTTCGGCCGCCAGCTCGTATATCTCCCTGAGCGGGACCTCAAGGTTCCTGTAGATGTCGTTGTTGAGCGCTCTGAGCGGGGACACGTAGACCGCGTAGATCCTGTCCTCTAGCTCGCCCCTCCTAGCCAGAGAGAAGAGCTGGCTGATTATGCCTAGGAACGCCGCGAGAGTCTTTCCGGTGCCGGTTGGGCTTGACACCAGCACGTTCTTTCCCTCTAGTATAGGGACCACGGCGTACTCCTGAGGAGGAGAGAGCGAGCTGAAGCTGGCCGAGAACCACTCTGCGACCAGCGGATCGAGCCGCGACAGCGCTTCCTCCATCGTGTAGCGCCTGGTGGCCCAGGAGATCATCCTCAAGCAGCCTGCCTCTGTTGGGTAATAGGGATTTTCTCAGCATGGATTGACATCCAATACAGTTCTTAAGCCATCAAAGCTCTTCCAGCTCAGGCTCTGAGCCTAATGAGCATCTTGCGAGAGTATGGCCTCAAGTCAGCCGTGCCGCCGCCCTCCATCACCACCCTGAAGGCAGAGGTTGGGTCCGTAAATTGAACGCCAGCCAGGATGGTCACTCCGCGCTTCGCGAAGGGCTCCGGCAGGAGCGGGACGCTAGCCCCCACCACTACCCTCTCTCTAGCGTCTGAGGCCAGTTCTAGCGATCTCTCCAGGGTCTTGTTGGGTATTGTAGATCCCGTGGCGATCAGAATGGTGCACTTGGGCAAAATGACCTCAACAGCCCAGTCAGGCAGCAGTCCGTGGCCAAGCTTCTGTGGCCTCTCGAGAACCCAGAGCTCCCCAGCAGACTCCCTAATGACTTCGAGATATCGATCTGGAAAGCTGCCAAGCACGCAAACCCTGTCCTCACAACTAATGGTCAAGAAATCCAGCGGGTCCCCCTCGACGGATCCTTCTGGCAGCTCTACTCCAGCGTTCAAAGTCGCGACGCCTATCGAAGACTCTATGCCCGTTGGAGCAAGCGCAAGTTTGGCTAGTTCAAGAGCAGATGAGCCCTTCGCTTCTCCAGGGGGAGGGGATCGATCTTTGTCTCTACCCTCAGTTACTGTATAGCAGACGCCAAGCGAGGAGCCATCTAGCATGACCCCCGTGTACGGCACGCTGACCGCCAATTCGGAGACGGTGCTCTCAGCCAGCCTGTCCTCCAGCAGCCGGATAACTTCCAACAGGAGGCGCACGCGTCGATCAGCGTGGGCACTGTAAAAAGGTCCTCGTGCGGCCTGAAGTTGTGGAGGCCAATTTTTTACCGCTCGGTTTGGCTGACAGCTGAGGGCAATGTCGCACGTCTGGAGGGGCTTCAAGAGACTCACGAGGGTCAATGACGCTCTAAGGACGTTCATTGAGACCCTAGAGCTGAGGCCAACAGAGCCGGAGACGGTAGGAATAGATGAGGCGCTGGGTAGAGTGCTGGCTGTAGATGTGGTTGCCTCTGAGGACGTTCCTCCGAGACCTCGGGCTGCCATGGACGGATACGCAGTAAGGTCGAGAGACACGCTCGGAGCCTCTTGGGACTCTCCAGTTACACTCAAGCTCGTAGGCGAGGTTCCGGCTGGCGAGGTAACCACGCTGAAGGTCGGTGAGATGGAGGCTGTCAGAATCTCCACTGGGGCGTACCTCCCAGAGGGGGCGGATGCCGTGATACCGGTTGAAGAGGCAGAGGAGGTGGCGGGATCCCTAGAGATTTACAAACAGGTTCCTGCTTGGAAGAACGTTGCGAGACCTGGAGAGGACGTCAGTAAGGGTACGGTTGTGTTGAGAGCGGGCACTCCACTTGGACCCTACGAATTGGGCCTCTTGGCCGAACTCAACTTGCCCAGCGTGGAGGTCAGGCGTAGGCCTAGAGTCGCGGTGATCTGCACGGGCGATGAGATAGTCGAGGTAGGTGGAGAAGTGCCGCCAGGCAAAGTGCCCAACTCGCTCAGGCACCTAATAGGGGCCATGATAGCGCAGGAGGGTGGGGAACCCCTCTACTTGGGGATCGTCGGCGACGACCCAAGCGAGCTGGCGGAGGTCGCCGCAAAAGGTGCGGAGTCGGCAGATGTGATAGTGACCACGGGAGGGACTAGCGTCGGCAAATCAGACGTGGTCTTCAGGGCTGTTCAGGCCGTAGGCGGTGACATAGTGGTCCACGGAGTCGCTGCCATGCCGGGGAGGCCTGCCCTCCTCGCCAAGCTCCCGGACGGCAGGCCCTGGGTGGGCCTCCCAGGATACCCTGTCTCTGCCGCGATAGACTTTGCGCTGTTCGTATCTCCCTTGATTCGCATGCTGCTCGGGCTCAGATGGGCCCCCTTCAGGCCTAAGGTCAGGGCCAGGCTCACGGCCCCCGTAGCCTCCTCTCCGGGCGTGGCCCACTTCGTCCGCGTCAAGCTGAGAGAAGAAGGCGGGGCCCTGCTCGTGACGCCCGTGAGAATTAGCGGTGCGGGGATACTCAGTTCTCTGGTGAAGGCAGACGGCCTCGTAGTGGTGCCTGAGGATGTTGAGGGCCTCCCAGAGGGGGCCGAGGTCGAGGTAGAGCTCCTGAGCCCGTACGAGAGGTGGAGGGAATGGACCCCAGGCTGATCCTGGCCGCGATCGGCGGCGTTGGTATAGGCTCGATCAGCGCCCTCACGGGCACAGGCGGAGGAACTCTCTTGGTCCCGCTGTTCACCCTCGCCATCGGGCTGGATATCAAGACTGCGATAGGAACAAGTCTGATGACCATGCCCCTAACCGCGTTGAGCTCCATAATCGTGTATCGCAAGGTAATCGACTACAGGCTCGGGCTGGTGCTTGAGCTCACGACGACTCTCGGAGCCTACTTGGGAGCTAATGCTGTGACGTTCATCCCGGCGCGTGTTCTCCAAGGGGTCTTCGCTGCAGTGCTCGGTTACGTGTCTCTCAAAATGCTGAGGAGGAAGGGGGGCGGCGACGGAGAGCTAGAGAGAGGGTGCGCGAGGCTCCCCCTCGCAATGGCTGCCAGCTTCTTTGCAGGCATCTTCAGCGGTCTCCTAGGAATAGGAGGGGGCACGATCAAAGTCCCCGTCATGGTGCTAATCTGCGGTCTATCTGCAAAGACCGCAGTCGCCACCTCCATGCTCATGATTGCAATCACCTCTTCTGTCGGCGCCCTAACCCACTTCTCCCTAGGTAGGACGGAGCCCACTCTAGCCCTCGCGACGGGGGTCGGGCTTATTTTGGGGGCCAGGGCTGGGGCTAAGACGGCGTTAAAACTCGAGCCTCACACTGTAAGGAGGGGGTTTGCCGTCTTCCTCTTATTGGTGTCCCTCAGGATGGGCCTGGAGGCTCTGGGTGTGATCTGATGGGGGGTCGGAGAATCTTCAGGAGGCTCAGCTCTGTCGACGAAGTTCAAAGGGAACTCTGGAGGAGAGTCGGTTCTATCGCCAGGAGGGTTGAGGTAGTACCTCTTGAAGCCTCTCTCGGGAGAGTCCTAGCGGAGGACATTCACTCTAACGTAGATGTACCGGGCTTCGACAGAGCGACGAAGGACGGCTTTGCTGTCAGGGCCGAGGATACTTACGGAGCAGATCAAGAGAGGCCTGTGAGGTTGTCTGTTGTGGGCACGTCCTCGGCCGGGAATCCCTTCGTTGGCGAGGTGGGTTCAGGCGAGGCTGTCGAGATCGCTACTGGAGCTCCAGTACCCCGTGGGGCCGACGCCGTGGTCATGGTAGAGCACACTCGGCGAGTGAACGACGCTGTGAAAGTGTACCGAGCTGTGGCGCCGGGAGAGAACATTCAACCGGCTGGAAGAGACGTAAACTTGGGTGAGACGCTCGCCTATTGTGGAGACATCGTGACTCCTAGGGAAGTAGGCCTGTTGGCCGCAGCTGGCGTGGAGAAAGTGCCCGTGTACTCCAAGCCAGTCGTAGCGGTCATCAGCACCGGAGATGAGCTGGTGGCGCAGGGCTTGCCATTGGAGTACGGTCAGATTTACGACATCAACGGTCCAGCGCTGTGCGCGGCCATAAGAGAGGACGGAGGGAATCCGGTTTATCTCGGGATAGCTAGAGACGATGAGGGGGAGATTCTAGAACTCGCGGGACGGGGTTTAGAGCTGGCCGACATCCTGGTCCTCTCCGGGAGCACCAGCGCGGGAGCAGGAGACGTGATGTATAGAGTTCTAGACAAACTCGGAGAGCCCGGGGTCTTCGTCCATGGTGTGGCCATGCACCCGGGTAAGCCCACCGTGGTAGCGCAGATCGGGGATAAGCTGGCCTTCGGCCTGCCTGGCAATCCAACCAGCGCGCTCACCGCCTATCGAATCTTTGTGAGCCCTGTGGTCAGGCATCTGGCTGGCCTAGACCCTCACCCGCCCTCTACTGTGGTGCGTGCGCGACTGGCCGAGAGGATGAGGGCAGAGCGCGGCAGGAGAGACTTCCTTCCAGTACACTTGGTGAGGGACTCGGCGGGTCGGATCCTAGCCTTCAGGGTGCCCGGGGGATCTGAGGCCGTCAGCACTTTCGCCAGGGCGGACGGGATAGTAGAGGTGCCGGAGGAGGTAGAGTACCTAGAGGAGGGAGAGGAGGTCACCGTCACGCTCCTAGATCCTGAGAGGAGACCAGCAGATCTCTCGATCATCGGCAGTCACTGCCTTGGCCTCGAGGAGCTAATTCGGCTCACGAGAAAGAGGCTCCCTGGGAGAAGGATCAAATCAGTCAACGTTGGATCTACTGGTGGTTTCGTGGCCATACGCAGGGGAGAGGCAGACGTGGCTGGGGTGCACGCCCTAGATCCAGCGAGTGGGGAGTACAACGTGCCCCTCATGCGTAAGATGGGTGTCGCAGACTCGGCCGTCTTGATAAGAGGATACTTGAGAGTTCAGGGCTTGATGGTGCCCCCAGGCAATCCGAAGCGAATAAACGGAGTGGAGGATCTGCTCAGAGGCGACGTCAGGATGATCAACAGGAATCCAGGGTCAGGAACCCGAATCCTGATGGACTGGCTCACAGAGAGTCTGGCGCGAGAGATGGGAGTCGACCCAGAGGCTCTGAGGCGGGAGATCAGAGGGTACCACAGCGCTGCCAAGTCGCACGCCGCAGTGGCCGCGGCCGTGAAAGCAGGGCTTGCAGATGTGGGGCCCGGGATCGAGACCGCGGCTAGGTTGAGAGGGCTAGACTTCATTCCGCTGTGGGAGGAGCACTACGATTTCTTGGTCAGGGTTGACAGACTTGAGAAGGACGCCATTCAATCCTTCCTGGAGGCTCTAAAGTCCAACGAGTTTAGGAAGGTTCTTGAGAGGCTGCCTGGCCTGAAGCCTGCTCCTAACATGGGCGAGGTAGTTTACGGCTACCCCTCGCGGCAGTGAGCGTGTCGATATCCTCTGGCTACCCACACTGCGTGCTCTACTTCTGGGAGTATGAGCTTCTCCAAGGCCAGTTGAACTGCAGTAGGCGAGCCAGGGAGGCAGAATACCACGGCGCCTCCTGCGACTCCAGCGGTTGCCCTGCTGAGGATGGCTGCAGGGCCAATCTGGCTGTAGCTGAGGAACCGGAAGAGTTCCCCGAACCCAGGAAGTTCCTTAGAGAGAAGGGGTCTAACTGCCTCAACTGTCACGTCCTGAGGGTGCAGTCCGGACCCTCCTATGAACAGAACTACATCTGCCTGGCTTTTTGCGGACTCTAGAGCCGATCTTATGACTTCGACGGAATCTGGGATAATCTCCTTGATCCTAACCTCGTGACCGGCAGATTTGATCAACTTCACTGCGAGGTCGCCGCTCGCATCCTTTACGCTCTCTCCCCTAGCCATGGCCTCGTATCTGGAAGAACTCACTACGTAGACTGCGAAAGACAGTCGCGACCTTGCGGCTTCTCTGTGGCTATCCACAGGCCTTGAATGCTCTCCTTGGGGTTGAGGAGTATCCTGTTCGGTTGGCACCAAACAGCTCCCGAGGTCTATGTGCCGCCAATGGTTAAAAAGGTCAACCTATGCCCCTCCTCGGGGGCGACCCTTATGGCTAAGGTAAAGGTTGATCAGGACACCTGCATTGGCTGTGGAGTCTGTGCCTCACTCTGCCCAGAGATCTTTGAGATGGGGGACGATGGGAAGTCCCACGTCCTCAAGGAAGTCGTCGAAGGGGGTGACGTCGACTGCGTCAAGCAGGCCATTGACTCCTGCCCCACTCAGGCGATTTCTCTGGAGGAGTAGACGTATTCCTCAGTTGATGTCAAGAAATGAGGGCAAGTTATCGCCCTCTTCCTCTTTCTTTGAAATATAAGCTGCTTTGAGGGGAGCTAGCCTGCGATAAACGATTGGGACTTATTCTGCCTCTTGCCCTCACCCCCCAAAGCCCCTAGCGCTGCCGTGCATTGACCGTGTACACTAATCGCTGAGGAGTCTGGGGTGGTGACCTAACCTCACCGAGCCCTCGTCTTTGACTGACGGTCTCCGTCGCCTGACAGGCACATACTGGCTGCGAAGAACACTATGTTTAGGATTACAGCCAAAAGAGTCTGTTTTCAACTTAGGGAGACCCGGTTCACGCACTGTGGCGGGCGGCGCTCAGCGTGAGCTGGGATTCTCATCCCTTATTCGAATGATGTTCGCTCCAATCATCGCGCCGCCAGTCTATTACCCTCCCCCAGGCCTTTTTAATCCACAACTAACCGCCAGAAGAGATGACCCACCGGGAGGTTCTAGGCATCACACACCAAGGGGAGTTCACACACATTCACAAACATCTACGGGGGCTTCTAGCCCTGCCTCGAGACATCTTTAGCTCGATCCTCAGTTATCTCAATGTGAAATTCCGCCCAGATCCAGC
>JAVCBV010000108.1:0-8732 GCA_037917695.1 Thermoproteota archaeon
GTTGGAGAGGACGGCTGGTGAGATCTCATCGCTTAAGAGAGAAATAGAGGTGAAACAGGAACTCACAAAGAGATCAGCAGAGGTCAGGTCTAGGCTGAGCGAATTAAATACATCAATAGAGCGGCTGAAGGTTGACCTGTCAGCCAAGGAGACCGAGCTGGAATCCCTGAGGGTAAAGAGAGACGAATACATCAAGCTCAAAGAACTAGAGAGGGAGTTACGAGATGACCTCGCTAGATCTGTGAGGAGGCTTGGGGAAATTGAGTCGGAAATCGAGAGACTCGAGTCAGAACTCTCAGAAGTTAGTAGGCTCGAGCAGCTCGCCGAGCTGGAGCCAGAACTTATGGAGCTACACTCTCTAAACGAGTCAATCTCGTCCCTGAGCAAGGAGCTGGATGGGTCGAAGAGAGCCCAGGAGGAGCTCGCAAGAGCCAGGAACGTGGTTGAGTCCCTAGAAGCGGCGAGGCAGAAGTACTTGGAGATCACCGCTAAACTGAACGCAGTTAACGCCGAACTTGCTAAGATTGAGGAGAAGAAGACCTCACTAGCTCAGCTCAGGAAGTCCACTGCTGAGCTTGAGGGTAGTCTCGCCATGGTCGAGTCCAATCTAGAACTTCTGCTAAGCAAGTCTCCCCCTGAGCTTGAGCTGAAGAGTGTGGCCGATCTCTGTGAGAGAGGTTCTAAAATCATAGCGGAGGCGAGAGATCTAGAGGCTAAGCTCTCAGCTGTGAGTGGTGAAGTAAGGGAGCTTATTGGTGAACTAAAAGTTCCGGCGCAGATGAAGGCAGCCTTACAGTCCGTGCCAGGCATCTGTCCACTATGCGAGTCGGAGCTGAGTGCTGAGCGGTCTGAGTTCGTAAAGAGTCGCTTGGACGCCTTAATCTCCGAACGAGAGTCCAAGCTGGCAGAACTCAACTTGGAACTAAGCAGGCTGAAGGGGCTGGCATCTGCTTTGCAGGAGTTCGAGACCCTGGCGCTTGAACTCGACCTACCGACCCTCGTCGCCAAGAGGAGAGAGCTCACGCGCGAGCTAGAGGGGTTGAGAAAGAGGATTGCAGGGTTGGAATCTGAGCTGGAATTGGCTGACCGCCTACTAAGTGAGAAGGAGCGGCTAGAACTCGAGGCGAAGGACCTAGCCGCTCAGATGGAGGAGCTGGCTTGGGCCGAGAGGCAGGTGGCAGTCCTAAAGCCTCAGGAAGAAGAGAGATTGAGGCGGATCTCTGAGATAACATCTGAGATAGAGAAGCTAAGGCAGAGGAGAGACGATCTGCTCAGAAAGCTGGGGCCCATGGTAGAAGATCTTGAGAAGAGCATCGGACTGGCGAGGGAGGCCAGAGAGAGGCTCAAATCGCTTCAGGATTCGATAAGGCGGTACCAAGAAGTGAGATCAAGCAGAGAGCGTGAGGTGGAGAGAATAGAGGAGCTGAAGCGCAGGCTTGCGGCTGTGGAGGAGCGGTTGAACGCCTTAGGATTCGATGAAGATTCCTACTCAAAACTAGAAAGCCTCGTCAGGAGGCTGAGGCAGGAACTTCAGGAGGCATTGACTGAGCGGTCAGAGTTAAGGGGGAAGCTGGAAGCCATAGAGTCTAGGCTCAAGGAGATCAGAGACAGAGAGGCTAAGCTTGAGGACCTAATTAAAGAGAAGAAGAGGTTGGAGAGCTTCGTATCGGCCCTGGAGGAGGTAAGGAAGGCGGTTGGCAGAGACGGCATTCAGAGGGCTCTTAGAGATGCGACCAGACCAGTTCTTGAGCACTACGTGAATGAGGTTATGTCTCAGTTCGGAATAGACTTCGATCGGGTCGAGCTGGACGAGGAATACAACGTCCGCCTGTTGCGCGGAGGAGAGAGGTTCTCGTTCAGACAGTTGAGCGGGGGAGAGCAAGTCGCTCTCGCGCTTGCTCTGAGGCTCGGCTTGGCCAAGGCGATGGCTGGCACCAGCCTCGAGACGATACTTCTCGACGAGCCAACGGTCCACTTAGACGCGGAGAGGAGGAGAGAACTCGTTGCAGCAATCAAGGAGTTGGATCTACCTCAAGTCATAGTCGTCACCCACGCAGGGGAGTTCGAGGAGATCGCGGACTCCCTATTCAGCATAGAGAGAGTCGAGGGCCGCTCCAAACTAGCCCGCGTGGAGGAGTTTATGACACCAGAAACGATTAATGGTGAGGTTGCGTTAGACACATGAGGCGATCCAATGGGGAGGCGCGAGAGAGATCCCTTTGATGAGTGGCTCCGGGAAGTTATGAAGTTCTTCAGAAAGCTGCAGGAAGACATGGAAAAGCAGCTAGAAGAACTCATGTCAATGGAAGACTTGGAAGATTTAGAGAAGAGACTGCCTAGATTCGTAACACCGAGTGGATTCGAGTTCAGAGGCCCATTCGTCTACGGGTACTACATGACCATCGGGCCGGATGGTAAGCCCGTCATCAAGTACTTCGGCAACGTACCACCCAAAGAAGAGGCTGAGGAAGAGCAGGTCAAGGAAATTGAGGAAGTAGAACCTAGGAGAGTTGAGGAGATTGCCAGAGAGCCGGTAATAGACGTGATGGACTTCGGAGACGAGATCGTGGTTGTAGCTGAGATGCCCGGCGTGAAGAAGGAGGACATTGAGATATCGGCTACCGAGAGGAAGCTCACGATAAGGGCCAAGCCCTACGGCACCACCGTTAACTTGCCCGTGGAGGTTATCCCTGACTCAGCAAAAGCAACTTACAGCAACGGGATACTCGAGGTGAGGCTCCCGAAGAAGGAGAAGGGCAGGAGAAAGGAGCTCAGGGAGAAGAAGATCAAGATAGAGTGACCTCACAAGTGATAGGGCAGTGGCCCCTCCTCACCCTCCTTGCGCTCCTCCCATCCCCTCTTCTCCTCTAGAGCCTGCCTCGCCTTCTCCTCTAGTATCGTTCTGACAGACTCCTCCTCCCGTATCAGCTCGTCCAGTTCCTCTAAACTGACCTTTAGTCCATACATCTTGCCCAGCAACAGTATGAGCCTCTTTGAGGCTCTCGGATCTGGTCTCTGACCTTCGGTGGTGCTGAGCACGCACGCGCTCGGTATTCCTCTCAAATATGCCAGTCCAACGAGGAGTCCCGCGGCTCCGGTCACAAAACCCCCTTGAAGTCTTTTTACGCCGTGCTCCTCGAGTCTCTTCCACAGGTCTTCATCGTTGCTGCAGGCGAATATCCCCTCGACCTCCGCGCTTCCTGGTACGTAGCCACCGAAAGTCAGCACCTCGCTGACCCCAAGTTCCTCGGCAAAGTCTAGAACGCGCTCGCCCACGCTATACTGTCCCCAAGGTATCGGCTGGACCTCTGAGGTGAGGAGTAGAAAGTCAGCCTCTGCTGAGTCGACGCTAAGGAGGTAGAGATCGTAGGTGGCTGGAGAGACGTCTCCATCGGATACCCTGACTCCAGCACTTCCGTCGGGAAGTGGTAGGTAGTCGCTGTAAATTCTGGCTACCATTGGAGGGTTGAACTGATCTATCAAGTACTGTACCGCTATCTTACCGACCAGACCCAGTCCTGGAACTCCCTGAAGGAGGACTAGCTTCTTTCTTGGGGTGGCCTTGGAGACCCTCACTAGCTCAAGGTGGGGCATCAGCACGACCGTAACGCCTGGGCTTATAACCTATCCCAAGTCCTCTGAAGTCGACATGAGGATAGTCGTCATTGGAAACGGGACTGCCGGGCAGACCGCTTCGGCGGTAGCGAAGAAGGATGCCCCCGATGCCGAAGTGATCGTCCTAGAGAAGCACAGGTACCCCTCGTATCACCCCTGCGCGCTGCCGTACGTCGTCGCCGGAAAGCTGCCTCTAGAGGACGCTCTAGAACGAACGACTAGGCCTGGAATTGAGGTAGTGGTGGGCGCGAAGGCTACGAAGATCGACACGGAGTCTAAGGTCGTGCATTACGTTAAGGATGGCTCGGATGAGAAGCTAGACTACGATGTGCTAATCATTGCGACAGGCTTAACTCCCACGAAGCCGCCCATTCGGGGGCTTGAACTCGAGGGGGTCAGAGTGCTCTGGGACGTTGAGGACGCCGAGTACATCGTGAAGCACATGGGAGAGAGAGTCGTGGTGGTGGGGGGAAGCGCCACGGGCATCGAGGTGGCTGGCGCGCTCTCCGAGGTGGGCAAGGAGGTGTGGCTAGTGGAGATGATGGAACAGCTAATGCCAGGGAAGATCGATCCTCCAGTAGCCTCGGCCGCCGCAAAGTACTTGGCATCTCTGGGCGTTAAGGTGCTGCTCAAGTCGCCAGTTAAAGAGATAAGGGGCCCCACAGGGAGAGTAAGTGAAGTAGTAGCCGGAGATGAGGTCATAGAAGCCGACACAGTCATCGTGGCTGCCGGAGTGAAGCCCAACTCGCAGCTGGCCGCCGACTCGGGTCTGCCCATCGGAGAGACCCGGGGAATAAAGGTAGACGAAAGGCTTCGAGCAGCTCCCGGCGTTTATGCGGCCGGCGACGTCGCAGAGGTCAGAGACTTCGTGACTGGTCGGCCTACTGTCACAGGGCTGGTCTCCACAGCGCTGGTGCAGGGGAGGATAGCTGGCAGTAATGCGGTGGGCGGGGACCTGAGATACAAGGGCGCCCTCTCGCCCTTTGTGGTACACGTGCGGGATTACCTCTTGGCGGGGGTTGGCCTCTCCTCTACTCAGGCAGAGAGACTTAACATACCCCACATAACAGGCCGATTCTCTTCACAGGATCTAGAGAAGTACATACCCGGTTCGTCTAAGATGGTAACGTGGCTCGTTGCCTCTCCCGAGGGTCGTGTGCTGGGAGCCCAATTTTGGGGGCAGAAGGAGGTATGGGGCAGGGTAACGGCAGCTACCCTCGCCATTCTGCACGGAATGACCCTAAAGGATCTGCTAGTCACCGAATTCGCCTACCACCCGCTAGTCACGCCAGTAAGCGAGCCCTTGACTGTGCTGGCTGCTAGCATGATGAGGAGGTACATGCTCAGGGGCTAGAATTCCTGACTAGCTCCTCAGCTTCAGCTAGCACGACTTGCACGGGGTTCTCTAAGGTGCTCAACGCTGAACGAGGGTCAACCCTATAGACAGCAGGATCTCTGAGCAGGGACCTCAAGAACCTCGCTCCCGCCTTAGGATCTCTAAACCTCCAGAGCGGTAGACCTATCGAGGATAGAAACTCGTCAACGTGGAGCGGGACGTTCAGGGGGAAAAGCGAGATCCCCGGGGTCCCAAATAGCGCGGCCTCCCTCGACATCGTGCCTCCTCCAGAGATAACGACATCCGCTTCCAAGTATAGCTTGAGGGTGTCCACAGCTTGAGGAGGGATCTCCACCGATTCTCCGTACCGCTCGGCGAAGTACTCCCTCTGAGACTCGTATCTTGGGAGGAGTATGACCCTGTACCCTTCCTCCATCAGCACGCGGATACAGGGTTCCACCACACTCTCTCCATCTGTCCTCAGAAGGTACGACGCCTGCGATTCCTCAGGTCTCACTACCGCCAGCCCGCTGGGCTCAGATCTGGGAGTCCAGGCCCTCATTATCGCATCCAAGACCCAGGCTAGCTCGTCCACACCGAAGTAGGGTCTCAGGGACCTCTCATCCGCGCCTAAGCGAAGGAGCAAGTACGCAGGAATTGCCGCCGGGTATACGATTCTGTCTGAGAGGGACAAGGCCAGGCGCCCGACGAATGTAGAATGTGGTGTGTCGTTCATGCTGATTACAGGTATCCCAAGCCCGAACGCAACCCGCACAGCCTCAGGCGAGGAGAGAGAAATCAAGACATCCGGCTCAAACTCGATCACTGCATCAGCGAGGAGGAGAGCCCTCTCTGCATAGGCCTTTAGCTTCGAGTGGAGTTCGGCGCCTCCATGCCTCCCCAACACGGTGTGGGGGACGCTCTCCATCTCTAAGATCTCAGAGGTCTCCCCGTGATCCCTAGCCGTGACGAGAACCTCGTGGCCCCTACTGGAAGCTTCCTTGTAGACCCGAGAGAATACTCTCGCCTGCTTTGGGGTCATCACATCTATCCAGAGCCTCAACCAGGCTCGCCCTCTCCAAAGAGAGTGTTCGTGAGTTCTTTCAAGAACTCCTCAGCCCCCGCGAGCGCCTCCCTTCCCTTCTCAGTCAGCTCGTAGTAGTTCCTAACTCTCCCAGTATCGCCTTTCTTCCTAATCATTCGGATGTATCCGTCCATCTCAAGCCTCTTCATCACTATGTATGCCGTCACTCTAGCTGGCTTCCAGCCGAACCTGCGTTCTATGAGGTCTGGTATTTCGTAGGGGTACTTTGGACCGTCTCTAAGCAGCGTGAGAATGTACAGCCACAGGTTCTCTATAGTCAGCTTCTTCTTGAGTCTCTCTAACGGCGTATCTCATCACCCCACGTATCCTCCTACCTCCTCTGAGCCGGGTGGGCTAAGAAAGGATATCTGCTCCTGCAGTTGACGCAGTATAGTCTGCTTTATCTCCTCGAACTCTCTTACCCTTCTCTCTATGCTCTCGAGGCTCAATCCGAGGCCCAACGCACCATTCAGCACCTTCAGAACGGCTCCAGCGGCCCTGAAGTCAGGGGCAGAGGTTTCGGAGACCCCAGTAATGGATACAAAATCCATTCCTCGCAGCTTGGCCGCAGCCAGCGTGGCTCCCGCCAGCCCTACTATCGACTTCATGGGGGTCTGTTCAACGGCGCCGCACTTGAGCAACCTCTCAAGTATGTCTCTGTCGCTCCCGAATGTCAGGACTTTGCCCATTAGTTCTGGATCCGCGTATCCCGTGATTACGATGAGCCTCCTAACGCCCAGAGAGGCCACGTACCTTATCACCTCGCTTGCAACCTCCAGCTGTCCCCAGGGGACAGGCTGAACCTGACTCGATATCAGCAGCATGCGTCCTAGCCCCTCAATCTCTTTCTCAGTCTGAGATATCTGCACGGCAGGCAGCTCGAACCCTCCTGACTCTGATACGGACACACCAGCAACGTTTCCAGGGAGAAACAGGTACTCGGAGTACACTCTCGCCAGCAGCTTTGACCCTAGCTCCTCAGACAAGTAGGAGACCACGCCGGCGCCCACGTTCGCCACACCTGGGAAGCCCGCTATGGCTACTCCGATGGGCCCCTCAGGCCTTCCAGATTCAACAAGCCTACGCCAGCCCATTTATCCTACCTCCCGAGAGACGCGCTACCAAGGCTATTAACTTGAGCCATCACGTGCCACAGAGCCGAAGAGAAGAGCCCGTTGAACGATGGGCTCAAGCTCTCGTTTCATTTGGCACGCTTTACATAGCTCCCCGGTCGTAGGTTCTCCACAGAGCCTGCACTCTCTCAGCTCTACCTTTATGCCCTCTGAGAGTCGAATTCTCGCTATTATGGCTTCTATCCCCTGGACTAGACTCCCCTTGATGCCGGGAGATGAGATCTCCAACTCGTCTAAGGCCCGCCTCACCCCAACACGCATCCCCGTGGTGAGGGGGCACTTCCCGAAGGAGGCCGGGATTCCTAAGTGGAGGACGAGGGCTGCTACCTCCCTCTCTCTGACTAGCGCTAGGGGCTTGATCCGTGGAACCATCTTTGGGGAGGGAGATCTGACCGCCTGACCAGACCTGGCCAAGGCTGGGACATCGCCCCTAGCGAGATTCATCAGGTGAGTCTGTAGGACGTCGTCCAGATTGTGACCCGTCGCGACCTTGGTAGCCCCTATATCCCTGGCCACCCGGTTGATTACCCACCTGCGGAGCACTCCGCAGTACGTGCAGGCGGACCTTCTCCAGCCGGTAGGCAACGCTGACCTAATCTCAGCAACGTTGACGCCATGGTAGTCGCTCATGGACACTATCCTGTGCTCTATTCCGAGCATGGTCGTGAGCTTTAATGCCTCCTCTATGGCCGCCCTCCGGTATGGCGTCCCCTCGTCGACCGTTATTGCTGTAAGTTCGAAGTTCAGACCGCTGTTCTCCCTGTACTCTTTTAGCATGTAGAGAGTCAGTGAACTGTCCTTTCCTCCAGAGAGAGCGACCGCAACCTTGTCCCCCTCTTCTAAAACCCTGTCGAGCACAGAGTAGACCTTGGATCTTACGTCCTGGAAGAGGCATTCTCCACAGAGATTCTCTCCAGAAGCTCTAACCGTGTGAATGGCTTCCCTTTGTCCGCAGCGATCGCACAGAGGTCTCACCGCTCTCACGCGCCCGGGAAGTGGATAGTCACCTTAACGAATTCTATTCGGTCCCCTTGGGAGAGGTACATCCTCTCGGGCGCCGGCCTTCCATTGACGACGACGAGGGTTGCTTCTGGATGGAGGCCCATCTCCCTGAGAAGGTCCGAGACTCTCGTGAAAGGTCTGAGCGTAAGCACCTGGCCCTCTATCTCCACCCGAATCAGGCTGCTCATGGCCTTCTCACACGTCCTCTATGCCGCCACCGGTTATGGCGACCTCCACAGCATCCTCCGGTAGATACGGGCTCTTGACCAGTTTCACTATTCTCCGGTTCCCCTTACCCCTCTTGATGTAGAGTCTAGCGGTCACTCCGTGACCAAGCACGTGCCCGCCAGCCGGTCTGTTCGGATCTCCGAAGAAAGCCGTGGGGTCTGCTATGACTTGGTTCGTAACCAGAACCGCTAGGTTGTATCCCAGCGCGTACCTGAGCAGGCGGTGCAGGTACTTGTTGAGCCTCTGCTGTCTCTCAGCGAGGTTCTCCCTGCCCGTGTACTCGCCCCTGAAGTGGCTTATCAGGGAATCCACTATTATCAGGCCCACGTTGTAC
>JAVCBV010000098.1:0-8588 GCA_037917695.1 Thermoproteota archaeon
CAGCAGGATGGTCTTCGCCTGGGCGTTCGACAGGTTCTTCCCGGAGGTCTTCGCCTCCGTCAACGAGAGGTTCCACAGCCCGCATTGGGCCATCATCCTCACGATGATAGGAGGCATCGTGGGAGTCTGGCTGACTGCTCAGGGAGACTGGGCTGCTGCGGCGGACACGACCAACCTGTACCAGTTCGCCGTCATGATGGCCTCACTGGCCGCTGCCGTGCTACCGTTCTTGAGGTCTGACCTCTACGAGAAGGCTCCGTACAAGTGGGAGATCGGCGGCATACCCGTGCTGAGCATACTCGGCGCCTACTGCTTCGCAGTGAACTTCTTCTTCTTCTACGTGGCCACTCACGAGATCTTCTACTACTTCGGCGTGTTCAAGCTGATGGTACCGATCCACCAGGCCTTCTGGATGGGCCTTGGCGCCTTCATCTTCATGGGCTTCTTGGCCTACAACCAGAGGCGTGGCATAGACGTCAGGACCATCTACACGGAGATTCCGCCCGCGTGAGGGCTTTTCTGCCCTCTCCCCCCTATTTTTGTTTCACTCCTTTGAGCGTGCCCCAAGGAGAGAGTCTCTGCGGCATTCTCCTGCCAACAGGTCACTTTTATTTGGTTACATTTTTGCGTGAACTGGCACCGCCCATAGAGGTGAGTCGTTTGGGCTTCAGGATATTCTTCTCAGCGGATACCCACGGGAACACCGTGGTTTGGAGGAAGTGGCTGAGCGCGGTAAAAGTTTACAAGGCAGACGTGTTGATATTCGCTGGCGACCTCACCGGGAAGGCCATAGTCCCCGTCTATGATTATGGGGACCGTTACGAGGCCGAGGTCCTCGGCCAGAAGAGGAAGGCGACCACCAAGGAGGAGCTTCAGAAGCTCCTTGACTTCATTGAGGGGCTCAGCTACTACTACATCGTGGCGACCCCTGAGGAGATACAGGAGATAGCCGCTGACCCCAAAAAACAGGCGAAGCTTTTCGAGCAGCTGATGAAGGAGAGGATGAAGAAGTGGCTTGACCTCATTATCGAGAAGCTCGACCTCAACCAGGTGCTGCCGATAGTCATGCCTGGGAACGACGACGAGCACTACATAGACGAGGTCATCAAGGAGTACGAGGACAGGGGGATCGTCTACCCTCTAGACAAGGTGGTAGAGACCCCTCTGGGTTACGCCATCATAAGCCACGAGTACGTGAACCCAACCCCTTGGAACACTCCTAGGGAGGCTCCTGAGCCGAAGCTGAAGAAGATGCTGGAGAAGAAGATAAAGTGGGCCATGGACAAAGGGTACACGAACTTTGACAAGATAATCTTCAACTTCCACTGCCCGCCCTACAACACGAAGCTAGACTTGGCCCCCAAGCTCACGAAGGATCTGAAGCCCGTGTACATCGGCGGCAAGCCCGTGCTGGTGCACGTGGGCTCCACCGCCGTTAGAGAGGTTATCGAGAAGTATCAACCCATCGTCGGGCTTCACGGACACATACACGAAAGCTACGCGAGCGACAAAATAGGTAGAACGGTGGTGCTCAACCCTGGGAGCGAGTACAGCGAGGGGATTCTCAGAGGCTTCGTCGTCGAGTTCACCGAAGAAGGCCTCAAGAACTGGTGGAAGATCGAGGGGTGAGGGCGGGTTTCCCCAATGGCCGGCGAGCACGAGGACATTCACTTCGTCGAGCTAGACCCCGAGCAGTTCGTGAAGGAGTGCGTCGAAATAGTCAAGAGGGCCCAAGACAAGGGGATAATCATCAGGATCCTCGGGGCTATGGCGGTCTACATCCACACTCAGGACAACCCGAGGGCCATGGAGATCCACAAGACCAGGTTTGGCGCCGGCGTGCCGATGTTCACCGACCTGGATCTGATGGCCTACAAGAAGCAGAAGAAGCAGATCAAGGAGTTCTTTGAGCAGGAACTTGAGTTCCTGCCAGACAAAATGATCAACGCGCTCTTTGGAGATAAGAGGCTGATCTACTACCACCCGCAGGGAAAGTACCACGTCGACATCTTCTTCAACAAGCTTGAGTTCAGCCACGACGTCCCGTTTGGCGAGAAGCCCGGCCAGGGGAGATTGGAGCTGAGCTTCCCCGCTATCTCCCCCACGGATGTAGTCCTAGAGAAGCTTCAGATCCACGAGATAAACCCAAAGGATCTCGTCGACTTAATCGTCCTCTTCCTGACGCATGAGATAACCGAGGAGGAGGGCGACGGGAAGATAAACGGCAAGTACATAGCTAAGCTCCTAGCCGAGGACTGGGGCTTCTGGTACGACGCTACGCAGAACCTGATCCTCGTGAAGAAGTATGCCGAGCAGATGGTTCAGGAAGATAGGCTCAAGCCTGAAGAGAAGGAAGTTGTGGTTAAGAAGGTAGACAAGCTCCTCGAGATGATAGAGCAGGAGCCGAAGAGTATGAAGTGGGTGAAGAGGGCTAAGACCGGGACTAAGAAGCAGTGGTGGAGAGACGTAGAGGAGGTCGTGAGGTAGTTATCACATCACCTCAAAATTTTATCCGCTCCTCTGAGACCAGCTCAGGATGCTCGATCTAGAGAGACTTGTGGGGAGAGCCTTAGACCTCGGGGCAGAGTTCGTAGAGATTCGGTGGCAGAGGAGCACAACTAACAGGCTGTTTGTGGTAGACGGCGTGATAAGGGAGCTTAACACGGGAATAGTAGAGGGTGTTGGGATAAGGGCGCTGGTTGGGGGCGCCTGGGGTTTCGCTACAGTTCATGGCGGGGATCCAGACGCTGTCGAGAGGGCCTTGAAAGAGGCCGTCCGCCTGGCCAAAGCGTCAGCCCAGATGAAGTCAGAGAAGTTCAGGTTAGATGCTCCCTCACATCAAGGTTCCTGGTCGACACGCGTTCGTAAAGACCCCTCTGAGGTAGACGTAGAAGGCAAGATTAGGTTCGCCCTCGACTTAAACGACTCCGCTAAGAGGGTAGACCCTCGAGTGAAGAACGTTAACGTAGGCTACGCCGACACACACTCTCAGGAAGAGATCGTAAACAGCCTTGGGACGAGGGTCAGGCAGGAGACCGTGAGGACCAGGGCGGCTGTCCAGGTGTTTGCGCACGAAGCGGGGATAACCGAGCGAGCCTTTGAGAGCGTGGGCGGGCTTGGCGGGTTTGAGGTTGTGGAGGCCGAGCACGCCCGGGGCATCGGCGAGGCAGCCGCGTCTAGGGCGGTAGAGTTCCTCTCAGCCAAGTCAGCTCCGGCGGGCCCATTCAGAGCGATACTGGATCCAAAGCTGGCTGGCGTGTTCATACACGAGGCCTTCGGACACGCCTGCGAGGCAGACGAGGTGCTCGCCAAGATGAGCATCCTCGAGGGTAAGATAGGGACCAGGGTAGGCAGGGAGATAGTCAACGTGGTGGATGATCCTACCATACCTGGACTCTACGGGTCCTACGCTTACGACTCGGAGGGATCTCCCGCCAAGAAGAAGTACCTAGTCAAGGAGGGGGTGCTGAACTCGTTCATGCACAACCTAGAGACATCGTCTCGGATGGGCGTCTCTCCGACTGGAAACGGCAGAGCGACCGACTACTCGTATCCGCCGATAGTGAGAATGAGCAATACGTTCATTGAGCCGGGAGACTGGACGCTCGAGGAGATGCTCTCAGAGGTGAAGGAGGGAATATACGCTGAAGGTAGCCTTTACGGCTACACTGATCCAGCAAAGGGAGAGTTCGTCTTCAAGGCTGAAGGAGGGTGGCTAATAAAGAACGGAGAGTTCGTTGAGAGGCTCAGGGAAGTTGCCATCACCGGGACGATTCTAGAGATCCTCCACAACATATCGGCCGTGGGGAGAGACCTCAAGTACGACCCTGGCGCATGCGGAAAATTCGGCCAGTGGGTTCCGGTCACTACAGGCTCGCCACACGTGCTTGTAGAGAGAGTAGTCTTCGGAGGGATGAGGTGAGATGTCGGAACGCCTGCTGTCGGTTGGTGAGTCTTCCGTCAAGAGGGCCTTGTCTGAGGGTGCGGAGGAGGCGGAGGCCTACCTGATATCCGGCAGGACAATCGTGGTAGAGGTCGAGAAGGGCGAGATTAAGACGGCCAAGACTGAGGTGGTGGAGGGCATAGGGATCAGGTCGATTGTGGGGCATAAGGTGGGCTTTGCTTACTCCGTCAGCTTGGGTAGAGCGAGCGAATCTGCAGTGAGTTCGGTGAAGAATGCGAAGGCCAGCAAGCCAGATCCAGACATCAAGGGGCTTCCAGGCCCTTCAAAGCCCAGCCAGGTTCCAGATCTCTTCGATAAGAATGTGGCCGAGTTGGATGTGAGTGATGTGGTGGAGTACCTGAAAGTCATGGTGGATGCAGCATCCTCAAAGAAAGGAGTGATCTCGGTCTCCGGCGCGATGAAGGCATCTCACTACGCAGTCGCCGTTGTAAACTCAAATGGGATCTCCACAGCTGAGGACAGGACGCTGTGCTCGCTTTACTCCTTCGTGGCTGGCAGAGACGGGGATAGATCAAGCTCTGGTTACGAGCAGAACTCCGGCAGGCTCCTCAAGGAGATAGACCCGGAGTGGGTGGGCTCGCAGGCTGGAGAGCTTGCGTCCACGCTCTTAGATGCCGTAAGGGTCGAGACAGGTCAGTATGCTCTTATAGTAGATCCCCTCACGGCAAAACCATTCTTGGAGTTCTTGGTGTCGGAAGCGGCCAACGCAGAGAACGTGATCTACGGCAGGAGCTTCCTGGCCGGGAAGCTGGGCGAGGAAATAGCCAGGGAGGAGTTGACGATAGTGGATGACGGCACACTTCCAGGAGGCGAGGGCAGCGCCGGATTTGACGGCGAGGGAATTCCAACGCGCAGGACGCTCGTAATAGGCAATGGGAAGCTGCTCAACTACATTCACAACTTCTACACAGCTGGCAAGATGGGCGTTGAAACCACGGGAAATGCCTCCCGCTCCTACAAAACGCCCCCGAGCGTTGGCTCTCACAACGTTATTCTCGAGGCGGATCACCTGAAACTCAGCAGAGATGAACTTCTGGAAGTTAGAAGGGGCATTCTACTGAAGCTCACGCTGGATAGGCCCAACCTAGCGAACGGAGAGTTCAGTGGAATGGTCTACATGGGATTCCTAGTCGAGGACGGTGAGATTAAGGCTGGAATAAAGGAGGCGAGCTTCGGAATACATCTGCTCGACTTCCTGAAGGGGATAGATGCCGTCGGAGACGACGTTAGGAGGGTAGAGTCAGTAGTGACTCCGTCGATACGGGTAAAGAGCGTAAGGGTCGCTGGCCCGTCGTAGCGCGGTCACATAACTTCAGTTACCTTTTAATGCTGGGAAAGGGATAACACTGTGATAAGGCATGTTGCTTGAATCTCACATCCGTATGCTAAGAGAAGTTGCCGAAGCTGGAGAGAAAGGAATCCCCGCCAGCGAGCTAATCCCCAAGAGGGAGTATAGAGAGTTCGTACTGAGGTACCTCGTGAGGAAGGGGTACATAAGAGTGAGGAAGCAGGGCGCCGGAGGCCGGGTCTACATCACCGCTAAGGGATTAAAGCTCGTGAAGTCCCAGGAGAAGGCTAAGGAGCAGGCTTAAAGCCTAGAGGGGTATCTTCTCCTTAGTCTCGACGATTACGCTTTCAATCCTCGTGTGGGGGTACTGCCCTCTCTCGTCTTTCTCGTACTTCTTCACCATGTCCCACACGGCTAGGAGGGCGGCGGTAACTCCAGTCAACGCCTCCATCTCCACTCCGGTCTTTCCGACAGACCTAACCTCAACAACGGCCTCGACGCCCCCCTCCGCGACTCCCATCTCCACCTCTACCTTGGTGATAGGAATCGGGTGACACAGGGGAATAAGCTCTGGGGTCTTCTTGACCGCCATTATGGCGGCGACCTTAGCCACAGAGAACACGTCTCCCTTCTCCACCTTTCCCTCTCTTATCCTCCTGCAGCTCTCTTCAGACAGCCTGATGAACCCTCTGGCTCTCGCCACTCGGAGAACCTCGCCCTTCTCGCTGATATCCACCATCTTAATGTCCAGCCTCGCTCACCCCCTCGCCAACCTGAATTATCCACCCGAAGTAAGGCTTCCTGAGGGATATAGCCCTGAGGTACATCTTCTTCAGGGTCTCGTCGTCGGCCCCCGCCCGCATGGCTGTCAGGAAGTCCACGGTATTTTCCTCCAGGAACAGACAGGGCTTGAATCTTCCGTCGCTTGTTATCCTTATTCTGGTGCACCTGGCGCAAAAGTCTGGGTTTCCCATTGGGCCGACGATCTCCACGCTGACTCCCTTAACGTCAAACACTAGCCTGTTCTGCATGTCTTCTCTGATTGAGACGAGCCTCCCGCCCAGCCCCTTGACGAGGCCGATCAGGTCTTGGAGTCCAAAGCCGTAAGTCTTGATGAGGGGGGACTCGGGGTCAGCATCCTCGAGCTGGATCAGCTGAACCATGGCGCCAACATCTCCAGCCAGATCTATCAGCTCCTCGGTCTCATCTTGATTGATTCCTCTCAAGATCACTCTGTTTATCTTGAGCTGAGAGAACTCCGCGGAGGCCGCAGATTCGATCCCGCTCACGACCTCCGACAGGCAGTTGACGCCAGCTATCCGCACAAAGCGATCCGGCCTAAGGCTCGGAAGGCTTACGTTTATCCTATCGAGCCCAGCCTCCTTTAGCTCTGCGGCCAGCTTAACGAGCTTAGAGCCGTTTGTAACCATGCTTAAGTCCACTACGCCGTCTACAGAGGCCAGTCTCCTCACGATCTCTACGATGTCGGGCCTCACCGTAGGCTCGCCTCCTGTCAGCTTGACTCTACTCACCCCGAGGCTTGCCATGATCCTGACAATTCGCTCCATCTCTTCAGGCGTCATCTCAGAGCTGGAATTGGGCAGGAACCCCTCTCTGTGGCAGTAGAAGCAGGAGAAGTTGCAGGCTGAGGTCACCGAGATCCTCACTCTCGTGACGGGCCTGTCAAAGGGGTCGACCACCGTCAAACCTGATCGGCTCACACGCCGGGAAATTGCATAAAAATTGGGCTCAGACCTCAGGACGCCCCTCCTCGATCCACCGACCTCCTCCCTCGGTTATCTCTTTCTTCCAGATTGGTACCCTGCTCTTAACGCCGTTTACAACATGCGCGAGGGTCTCGAAAGCCTCGGCCCTGTGCTCTGATGCCACAGCTACCATCATGACGGTGTCCCCAGGTTTCCTGGCCCCAAGCGCGTGGTAGATCACCACTTCCTTTACGCCGGGAGTAGACAGAGCTTCCTGCCTGATCTTCTCCATCTCCGCTAGCGCCATCTCTTGGTAGGCCTCGTACTCTAGCCTCAGCACTCTGCCCAGCTCTGAGCTTGACCTGACGACCCCTAAGAAGATTGCAATGGCACCTGCCTCTCCACGTGGGGGAGAGACGGCCTCAACTAGATCTGTTAGACTCGGCAGCTCGTAGAACAGGGCTACCTTGGATCCGCCCCCAGAAACCGGTGGAAACACGGCAACCACGTCCCCCTGGGATAGAACTTTATCCGGTTTTGCGAAGGCCCCGTTAACAGCTGCCAAGGCATCCCCTCTTTCAAACCTCTCTGCCAACCCCGGAATGATTTCATCTAGGACGGCTATCAGATCTCGGAGCGTGGAATTATCCTTCAGCTCCAGATCCATCTCGCTGCGACCAGCAGTCTCCCTGAAGGACGCGAATAGGCGAACTTTGACCTTCACACGTCACCAGAATGCGAGAGAGTGATAAATCTCTCTACCGCACTCTCCCTGCCTCGCAGCCTTTTAGGCTGTGGCTGGGCAACCACGAGAGTTGCGCAAGCTAGGACCGGTCTACGCCGAGATAATAGCCGCCGTCGAATCTGTCCCTGAGGGCCGCGTGACGACCTACGGGGAGATAGCTAGAGCACTTGGCGACTTCCGCGCCGCGAGAGCGGTTGCCGAGGTGGTGAACAGAGTCGGGCGGGCCGTTGGCGTCCCCTGGCACAGGGTCGTGTCTAAGAAGGGGGAGGTTCAGCAGGGAGCCGCGGACCTCCTCCGACGCGAGGGAATTCACGTAACTGGGGGCAGGGTTACAGAACTCAGCTCCGTGCTGGTGCAGGCAGAGGATCTCCCCACGAGACCCATCCTCCAGAGGATGCGCAAGGCGCAGATAGAACTCGCGAAGCGCGTGTCCCTCAGGGACGCTCGCGAGGACCCCGACCTCGTTGCCGGTGGCGACGTATCGTACAGGTGGGAGGAGAGGGAGGGCATCCCGGTCGAGGTGGGCAGGGCGGCTGTTGTGGTCGTGGACAGAGATCTCAGAGTGGTGGACGGGTCGGTTGTGCTCGATCTCCCGCCCATGCCATACGTGCCGACATACCTCGGCTTCCGCGAGTTCCCCCTGATTGCTAGAGCCCTTCGAAAGGTGGAATTCGACGTAATCATGATGGACGGCCACGGCCTCGCTCACCCAGCCCTCTTCGGAGAGGCGAGCCACGTGGGAGTGTGCGCAAATGTCCCCACGATAGGTGTGGCGAAGAGGAGGCTTGTCGGCAGGCTGAGGGGGGAGGAGGTCGTCTACCTGGGCCGCCACGTGGGGTGGGCCCTCCCGCTGAGGGAGGGGGGAAGACCTGTCTACGTCTCTCC
>JAVCBV010000099.1:0-8391 GCA_037917695.1 Thermoproteota archaeon
GTCGAGGAACCCGTTCCCAAGCGACTGCATCGAGTACTGCCACAGGTGGTTCCTCCTGATCGCATCCAGCATGTCCGTCCCGTGCCTGCTCTCGTAGGGGGGCGTCCCCTCCTGCTTCGTGAGCCAGCCCCAGTACCTCCACTGGACGTCCTCCCTGGGGACCACAGTGCCCTCGTGTACGTCCCACCCGGTCTTGTCCATGCCGAAGCAGACCCCGTTCCTGGTAACCCCACCCAGGAGGAGCCAGGCCGTTCCTGCTATCCCCTGGGGCGCGCAGGGGCAGTCCGCCAGGCCACCCCAGAAGCAGGAGTCGTCCTCCCCGAAGAAGTAGCACCACTCGTCCCACGATACGCGGCGCCACCCCTCGTTCACCATTGGCAGGCCGACCTGCTGCCTGAACCGGGACCTGTGAATGGGAACCCTGACGCCTTGGAGTGTGAGGGTAACGTCGCTTCCAGGGCGGCCGTAGGGCATCCTGACGGGAAGCTCGATGGACAGCCACCCCGTCTGGGTCCAGGTTCCCTCTGGGAACGAGAACGACGAGTCGTCGGGCATCTCGAGGTCCAGGTACAGCGTCTTACCGAGCGAGGCCCTGACCACCCTGGTCTGGAGGACGTCTAGGCTCCTCACGTCTGACCCGACGACGAGCGTCGCCCTCAGCGCTCTCAACTCTTCGATCTCTTCCTGTGTTATGGTGAAGCTCAGGTAGATCCTCTCCCAGTCTCTGTCTATGCCGTAAGATATTGGGAGGCAGTAAACGCCCACGTTCGACATGCCTAAGGTCGAGCCCATGGAGTCCGTCACGCGAATGGTGACGTACTGGAAGCTCCCACGCGTGGCCGCCTCTATGGCCCCCTCTAGGTTAAAAGACTCGCTTATTGACTCGAAGATTATCCTGTCTCCGCCCTCAATCCTCCACTGGAGGGGAGGGGCTATGTTTTCGACCTCAATGCGGTAGGGCGGGACGCCTCCCACCACCCAAACCTCCCCCCGATTTGGAGTGGGATTTAAGCCCCAGGGGAGGTTTACGTGGCTCAGATTCTCCGCCGCCTTTCTACTCAGCGGCCTAGCGAAGAACACCAAGTTTCCGGGGCTGAGCTTGAGCTCCTCTTTGGGGATGACGACCACCCGGATCGACTCCTCGTCGCTGGAGCCCCTCGAGTCTGTGACCCTGACCAGAACCTCGGTAGACCCCGGGGAGCTCGGGGTGCCCCCGATCACGCCTCCCTCTGTGAGCGTCAGGCCCTCCGGGAGGTCGGATACAGCCTCCCAGGCGTATGGAGGGACGCCGCCGCAAGCCCGAAGCTCGGCCGTGAGCGGCTCCTCAACCCTCCCCTCCACCTCGGCTGGGAATATTTCAGGAGTCCGAGGGTTGAACCACGTGGGCCTGGGCGAGTAGACCAGCCCCAACCCTGGCTCTGGGTGGACCTCCATCGATATCGAGGAGACCACCCCCAGGCTCCACCCCTCCCCGTCTAGTCCGACCACCTCCAGCTCGAGGTAGTAGACGTCTGGCCCCTCTGTCCCTCTCTCGTAGGCTATCAGGGGCCTGTCCGGCGCCCAGCAGGGGCTCATGAAAGAGGAATTCGGGTCCTCCCTCAGGATCATCTCTCCAGAGCCGTCCGGCCTGATCACGGCCAGCCTGTACCTGTACCCCCGCCCTCCGAGGTGAACAGGCTTAGAGAAGGCTATCCACTCCCCGTCGGGTGACCAGGAGGGTTGAGTCCCCTCGACGGGGTTCCCCTGCGGATCCCTCACCGGTGACAGCGTGCGAGTGCTCACGTCCAGCATCCATAGGTGGAAGCGGCCGTCGCCGAGCCTGTTCGAGGAGAAGACGACCACAGACCCGTCCGGCGATGGGCTCGGGTCGAGATCCATCGCGCGGCCGGATGTCAGCCGGGTACCCCTACCGGTCCTCAGGCCCCGCACGAACAGGCTGAAGGAGTCACCCCCGCCGGAGGAGTAGACGACGTAGGGCTCCCCTAGTGGGCCTCCCTCGGTTGAAATCTCCGGAAACAGATCTGCCACGTCGTTGTCGGTGATCCTGATCTCCCCCTCCGGCCCTCTGACGAATATCTCGGAGTTCTCGACGCTCGTCTTCACTCTCACGAAGGCCAGGTAGGAAGCGTCGGGGGTGGAGAACGGCGTGATGACATCTACTGCAATCTTGTCCTGGAGTTCCTCCGGAACAAATGGTACCATGGCCCCTCCATCCTCGCTCAGCAGATACAGGGCGTTCCTTTCGCACAGGGGGCACCCTGGGCAGGTCCTTCGCGATATCAGGATGGCCCCGCTCCCAGGCTCCGCGGGCCAGGCTGGGGCCTCCGGCGTCCAGGCTATCTCGAGGTAGTTGTTCCCCTCGTCGGCCTCCTCCACGCTCGACGCCGAGTCGACGCGGACCCCGATCGCGTGGGATCTCCCGGGCTCGAGCCTGTACTCGAAGCAGCCCTCGGCGGTCCGGCCCGGGCCTAGCCCCTCGGGCAGGTCCAGGCTGGCCTCGGCCACCCGCTCGCCGTCCAAGTATAGGGCGCTGATGAGCGCGGTCGGAGGGACGCCGGCGTTCCCAGCGTTCTTCACCCTGTAGCAAACGGCCCCTTCATCCACCCACACACCGTCCACGGTCAGGTCTGGCAGGGCCCCCACCATGAGCTTCGCGGTGGCCCAGACGGCCCAGTCCCGTGCCGAGCTCTGCCGGGCGTGGACGTAGAGGATGAAGGCGCCACTCTTGCCCGCCAGGAAGCTCAGGTCCACCTCCACCACGTCGACCCTCCCGTCGTACTCTGCTGCCTGCTTTGCGACGGTCAGCATGGATGGCGGCCCAGCAGCCCCACCCTGCTCGAAGTAGACCTTGAAGTCGACGCCGTCGGTTCCGGCGGCCCCCCGGAGGAAGCCGACCTCGAGCCTGAGGTAGGCCCCCTCGGGCACGGTGAGCTCTGGATATCTGCCGGCTATCCACCCGCTGCTGGTCCACTGCGGGTGCGTCTCCAGAACCCTCTCTCGCTCACCTCCATCCTCGAGGACGGCATTCTTGCGGTACAGGGCGAACCCCCTGTCGTCGTCTTCCCTCCCGGGGAAGGGGAGGGGCCCCGCCCCGCTGAACCAGGATGCCTCAGATGCGTGATCTACGAAGTCGTAGTACGTGGAGCCAGTTACTGCTAGGCTGGGCGCTGGCAAGCAGATCGTCGCCAAGGCAAGGAGAGTCGCAGCGAGTGCCGCCCTGCGCGACCTACTCACCCGATCGAGAAACCAGCTCGGAAAACTCTTTCCCGAAATGACCCCCTCTAAAACCAGACCTGTGGTATTTAAGCGTTGCCTAGGATTAATGTTTTTTAACGACACCCCAATTCAACGCAGGCGCTAGACGCTCACCTCTCCGGTTAACCTCGCGCGTCAGGGAGATGTCTCGACCGTACGGGCCTCAGGCCGTACTCAACGAGCCTCTCGTAGTGCCTGACGTTCCTAGTCACCAGGGGCAGACCCGAGGAGATTGCCGTCGCACCCGGGATCAGGCCCCCCTCGTCGAGAGGTTCGCCCCTCCTCTTCAGGCTTCTGTAGACCTCCACGCGCCTGGCGTAGCCCCCGTGATTCGCCACGAGATCGCTTGTTTCACGTAGATTCAGAAGGAAAAGGCCAAAAAGCGAGAGAAGACAGGAAATGGCGGGCCCGGAGGGCTTCGAACCCTCGACCTCCCGGTTAAGAGCCGGGCGCTCTACCATACTGAGCTACGGGCCCAACTCGCCATGTCGGGCTCGGGATAAAAACGTTGCCCCCCGAGCCCTCAGCCCACCGGGAAGGGCGGCACTCCCGGCCTGAGGTCAGGTTTTATGCCCCTCCCCCCAGTACGCGGATGAGACTTTGGGGCCCCACTCCGTCTCTGGCTGGAGAAAGCCCCTCATCCTGCTGATCTTGATTCTCGTCGCGCTGACCGCCTTCCTCATCCTCGAGTGTGGCGCCCCGGACCTCGCTCGCGAGCGCGGTCCCCAGAATGGTCCACATTCCGAGTCTGACGGCTGATCTCCCCCCGCCAATCACAGGCTCAGTCAGCACGAGGAGCCTCTCCTCTGGCGCCACGACAGTTCCCCAAGCCACACAACAGAGTATGAGGTCGGCGAACTCAACCCCGATTTCCTGCAGCTTCAGTGAGATCACTACGAGCACCGTCAACGCAAACGCTATGGCTCACGCCGTCGGACTCGGAATGAAAAAGTGATGTTTCTCCTCCTCACGCAGGTTAACGCAAAGGAATGGTGAGCCGGGGCAGCCGGCTTATCCGCCCTTAGACGCCTTCTCGACCGCTTCCCTCACGGCATCCATCGGATCCTTGTACACACCTATTCCGGCTTCCCTGAGAATTTCAGCCCCTTCCCTGGCCTTGAACCCCTCAAGCCTCACGACCAGCATGTCGGGACTCAGCCCCAGGCTGGAGACGGCCTCCGATATTCCCCTGGCCACGTTCTCGCCGCTGGTGATGCCGCAGAGGGCGTTCACCAGCACGACCCTGACCCTCGGGTTCGACGCGATGATCCTCATCGCCGCCTCCACAGCCTTCGCGGAGGCTCCTCCCCCGACGTCGCAGAAGTTGGCCGGCCTGCCCCCGGCCTCGGCCACAAGGTCCATGGTGGCCATCGCCAGGCCGGCCCCGTTGGCCATGGTGCCCACATCTCCGTCCAGCTCTACGTACGCGACGCCAGCCTCCTCAGCTTCCCTCTCCCTCGGGTTCGTTGCAACGGCCCTCTTCTTGAACTCAGGGTGCCTGTAGAGGGAGTTGTCGTCCACTTCCGCCCTCGCGTCTAGCGCCACGAGCCGCCCGTCTGCGGTCAGCGCCAGCGGGTTGATCTCAGCCATCAGGCAGTCGTACCTCCTTATGAACTCCCAGAGCGACGATATTATGGACTGGATCTCCCTCGCCAGCTCCTTCTCCCTCGTTATGTTCCAGGCGAGCCTCCTGATCTGAAACTGAGCGAGGCCGAGGAGGGGGCTGACCCACTCCTTGGCCAGAGCCTCCGGGTGCGTGGCCACCGACTTCTCTATGTCCATCCCGCCGTAGCGAGTGGTCATCAGGACCATCCTCCTCGCCGACCTGTCCAGTATCGCTCCAGCGTAGTACTCTTCCGCTATCTCTACCGCCTCCTCCACCAGGACGGAGTCGGGCCTGTGTCCCCAGACGTCCATGGAGAGCATCTGTCTGGCCGCCTCCTCCGCCTCCTCTGGGCTGTCCACCACCCTGACGCCGCCGGCCTTCCCCCTCCTGCCCACAGGGACCTGTGCCTTCACCACGACCCTGCCGCCGATCTCCTCTGCCGACCTCCTGGCCTCCTCGGGGCTCTTCGCCAGCACGCCCCTTGGGACGGGCACGCCAAGCTCTGAGAGCAGCGACTTTACCTCGTGCTCCAGCAGCCTCATCGCCGGCTCCGACCCACCGAACAATTAAAGCCTGTGAGCTGCGGGCCGGCCGGAGATGCCTCCACTACTGAGGAAGGGGATGAAAGTCATAGTCCAAGGGATCACCGGTAGACAGGGGAGAACCCACACGAAGCTGATGCTGGAGTACGGCACAGAGATCGTGGCCGGAGTCACTCCCGGGAAGGGCGGCGAGGAGGTGGAAGGCGTTCCAGTCTTCGACTCCGTGGCAGAAGCACTCGACGAGGTCGGCAAGGTCGACGCCTCCGTGATATTCGTGCCTGCGCCCTTCGCCTTCGACGCCGTGGTAGAGGCGATCGATGGAGGTATAGGCCTCGTGGTGGTGATCACCGAGCACATCCCCGTCCACGACGCCGCCAAGTTCGTGGAGTACGCTCGACTGAAGGGCGTCACGATAGTGGGGCCCAACACTCCCGGAGCCATAGCCCCAGGTGAGAGCGTGAAGCTGGGCATAATGCCTGGAGACGTGTTCGCTCCCGGTTCCGTGGGGATCGTGTCGAGGAGCGGAACCCTCACCTACGAGATAGCGCTGGCCCTCAAGAGGCGCGGCATGGGGACCCCGCTCACCGTGGGGATAGGGGGAGACCCGGTGACAGGGATCAACTTCGTGGATGTCTTGGAGATGTTCAGGCGGGACGAGGAGACTGAGGCGGTCGTCTTGGTGGGCGAGATAGGCGGTAGGGCTGAAGAGGATGCGGCAGAGTACGTCAAGGATACCGACTACCCCAAGCCCGTGGTGGCGTACATCGCTGGCAGGACCGCTCCGCCTGGCAGGAGGATGGGACACGCGGGTGCGATAATCTCCGGGGGGATGGGGACTTACGAGTCCAAGCTGAGGGCTCTCACAGACTCAGGAATTCCAGTTGCCAGAACGCCCTTTGAGGTTCCCGACGCTCTCTCAAGCCTCCTCAGGAGGTGATTCCTCCCCGCCCTCCTCGGAGGTGATCCCTCCAACCTCGTACTCCTCAAGCTCCTCCTCTCTCTTCGGGAGCCTGTAGAAGGTGTATCCCCCGTGCCTGAACGACTCCACGACGCCTTGACTCTCGAGCCTCTGCAGGGCCCTCTTTATCTCTCTGAGAGTGTAAGGCAGCTCCTGAAGCAGCTGTCGCAGGTGCACGACCTCTTTTCTCTCGAGCACGTTCATGATTCGTTGAGAGACTTCGTCGATCTTGGACATTCGCGTTAATCGTTACCTGTCCTAATATTTTATGTCATGTCTCCAAAGTCTGGAGGAAAGGGAGTGGCCACGAGCTAGGCTCTCTTAGTCGAGCGGGCTTGGCGAGCAACGTAACCGACGCAAACTCCACGAGAAACACCCAGTATCCTCAAATGCGGAGGAATCGTTCAGGTCGCGTGTAGAGCCTCCTTTGTAGGCGCTGTGTAATTTTTCAAGGCATTTTGAACGCATTTGACCGCGAGTTGGGATGAAAGTTCTCGAGCTGGCTAGAAGGAGGAAGACCGTAAGGAAGTTTGAGAGGACCGAGGTTCGGCTAGAAACCGTACTCAAGATAATCGAAGCGGCTAGGCAAGCTCCTTCCGGTGCGAACAGGCAGCCGTGGAGGTTTCTCATAGTGAGAGACCCGTCAGTCAAGAGGAGAATTAGAGAAGCCGCAGAGGAGGGGGAGAGGGAGTTTTACAAGAGAGTTCAGGGGGAACTCAAGGAGTGGCTGAGAGAAAGAGGCTTCAGCCCAGATAAACCGTTCCTAGAGGAGGCACCGATTCTGATATTGGTGTTCTCCGACGTTAGATCTCCCTACCACACGCAGTCTACGTGGCTGGCGATAGGCTTCATGATCTTGGCGATAGAGGAGGCGGGCCTTGGGACCGTGACTTACACGCCCTCAAATCCAGAACTCGTCTCTAGAGTCGTTGATTCTCCAGATGGATTGAAGCTCGAGGCCATTTTGCCGATAGGCCTGCCGGCGGACGGTAAGCCGAAGGGGAGGAGGCCCCTCAGGGAGATTTGCTTCCTGGACTCCTGGGAGACCCCATGCCCGGAATGATCAACGATCAAATTTATGAATCGGTAGGGGCCTCGCTCGCGGGAGGTCTCCACCTTGCCGATAGAAGATCCAATGAAGCGAAGAGTGGCCATGAAGGCCCTGCTGCACTACAAGATCTGCAGGACCTGTGGGGCTCGGAACCCCATCAGCGCGACCAAGTGCAGACGCTGCAGGGGAAAGAACCTGAGGTTGAAGAGGACCAAGCTCACCAGGAGATGAGCTCCACAGTTAAATAGCCCAGGCCGCCATTCGGCCTGGGCCCGTAGCTCAGAATGGATCAGAGCGCCGGCCTGCGGAGCCGGAGGTCGCGGGTTCAAGTCCCGCCGGGCCCGCCACTCTCCACTCAAGACGCTCCAAGCCCTGGCCACAACCTTTTTATCGCCTCGGTTGATTGAGAGAGAACCGAGCGGCCGTGGTCTAGCCTGGATAGGATTGGGGCCCCCCGAGCCCCAGACCCGGGTTCAAATCCCGGCGGCCGCACCACTCCCGCTCCTTTACACCTCTGAGAGAGTCACCTTATCCTCCTGACCTCCACGCCCGCCCGCCTTCTCTCATCTCGCGTAATCTCGAAGAGGAGCCTCATGGACTCCTCCTCGCCGCGAGAGGGCTCTGCCGACCTCCTGGCTGCCATTCTCTCGTAGGTCCTTATCGCCGACTCCAGCTCAAGCTCGACCTTGCCCCAGCCAAGAGTCTCTGCGTATATCGTGAATGGCGGCACGTCCTCGAGCACGAAGCCGTGCAGGTGTGAGGCCGCTCCGGCGAAAAGGCCCGTGTACAGCATCGCTCCTATCGCCGTCTTTGCGTGGTCTCCGATGAACGACCCGAGCTTGATCTCCCCGGTCCCGATCCTCTGGCCAGCCACGACCTTCCTGATCTCCCCGTAGGTGTTCTTGAGGTCTGACGTCGCCGTGCCCGCGCCGATGTTGACCCACCTGCCTACGTAGCTGTGTCCCACGTAGCCGTAGTG
>JAVCBV010000062.1:0-8360 GCA_037917695.1 Thermoproteota archaeon
ATCTCCTAGTTGTGTTCAACAAGGCCGACCTCGTGGATGAGGAGACCCTCCGGGAGAGAGTCAGGGAGTACTCTAGGTTGGTTGAGGAAGCCCCGCACGTGGTGGTCTCCGCCAAGACTGGTCGAGGTCTAGATCAGCTGGTGAGAAAGATGGCTCGCTTGTTGGAGGAGAGGGTCGCCGTCCCACCCGAGCCCCCGTAAAGTTTATCCGATAATGGTCTTTTGACCATTTATGGTCAGAATGACCTCGAGAAGCCTAAGTAGGTACGCGGTCCTCTCTGGGATGTTTGGAGCCCTCGGGAATGCGCTTGCCATCCTTTCGATGGAGATAGGAAATCCGCACCCCCAGATAGCGCTGGATCTATCGCACATAGGCACGGTAGCGGCGGCGTTCACAATGGGACCGTGGTGGGGTGGCCTGACCGGGGCGCTGGTCTCCATAGTCCCCTTCGTCAGGTTCTCCCTCATGGGCTTCCTTCCGATCTCCGTGGGTCTGCTCATATTCCCGGGGAAGGCAATGACTGGGATCTTTGTGGGCTTAATAGGGAGGAGGCTGAGACCCCTGCTGGCCGTTCCGCTAGGCTACATACCCGAGTCATCCTTCACCTACCTGGTTCTAGAGCTGACGGCCAAATTCGTTCTGCCGCCTGAGCAGGCAATCTATCTGTCAAGAGGCGTTATCTTAGGGATACTAGGGAAGGCTTGGGTGGAGATCCTCGTTATGGCCCTCATAGCGGAGATCGCCATTCCTCGACTGAAAGAAGTTATTCAAGGGACTCTATGACCGCAATTGCGTGTGCGATGAGCTTAGCCACCGTGTACGGAGCGTCGTGTCTACCAAGGCACTCTCCCAACTCTGTGAAGTCTAGAGCCACCGGCTTCATGGCGGTAAGCACCCAATCCAACGCACTGAGAACGTGGTACCACCCTAGCCCTCCGGGCTCGGGGCAGCCCGTGCACGGAATGACCGAGGGGTCGAATACGTCGACATCAACGCTGACGTAGACTCTAGAGCCCCTCCGCCCCCCAAGCACCTCACCTAAGATGGAGGGGCTCTGAATAACCTGCCAAGCCCAGATCACAGTAACGTTGCGGTCTCGAGCCAGGCTTAGCTCTTCAGTTCCAGCTGACCTCACACCAATCACAGCTGAGAAAGAAGCAATTTCAGAGCACCTGGCGGAGACGGACGCGTGACCGTACCTCGTCCCCTCATAGGTGTCATACATGTCCAGGTGCGCGTCCAGCGATATATACGCCAGAGAGGACACGGAGCTCGCGCCCCTAAACGCCCCTATTGTAATGCTGTGCTCTCCTCCTATTACTAGGGGGATCTTCCCATCCGTGACTACGTCTGATACGATACCTTGAATTAAGGAGAGGACTTTCTCATGGTTTCCTCTCGGCAAGTCTAGCTCTGGAAGTGTGTGTATTCTAACCTCCGATAGGCTTGCTCCAGTATGAGGGTCGTACGGCTCTAAGAACCTTGATGCGTCTATGATGCTCTGCGGGCCAAATCTGGCCCCAGGTCGCCAGCTAGCGGTCGAATCGTAAGGTACTGGAATTATCACGTAGTCTGCATCGTCATAGGGCACACTAAATCCTAAGAAAGCCCTCTCGGGAGCCCAAGGGCCACGTGGTCTCGGCATTAAGCGACTAGCACCCGTTGTCAGCCGGTCAAGACGGTTTCTTTAACCTTCTGCCCAGGCTCCTCAGAGGATTCAATAGATTCAACCTCAAGGATAGGCTCTACACTTGGCTGAGACGCCAAATACAGGTACTCTATGTACATAGTCGTGTCCCAATCATCGGCGAGCACGGGAAACCAAACATCGATGGGATCGTTCATACAATCACCCCCCACCGTGTATAATTGGAAGGCAGGGGCTAATAAATCATGCTTCGGCAAAAAGCAAGAATCAGTTTACACTAGACCGTATAAGCGATTCAACAGATAATCGGCCCAAGAGGGGAGATCTCCGAGAAAAACCAATCTGCTTGGGATCAGGAGACCCGAGAAGGCCTTATTTTATAGAGATGAAATTTGTGTAGTAGTACAGATCTAACGATGTGTCGATGCTAGAAGAGTGTTAAGCAAGAAGCTTGCTTGGTATAGACAATTATTCAGAGCTGAATTCAATATTAGCAGGCACTAAACCTTGGCGATATGAGCGTGATTCCACTGTTCTAACTAATTTGAGAGAACGATTTTATATGGAAGAGATCACCTCACTCAGGCCCAAAGCTAGAAGTGGCAGAGGGGTGTCACTATGTCTGCGAGGCGTGTAGGAGTTCCAATGACTGACCGGATCCTGGAGTTTCTGGAGCAGAGGCAGCCGGGCCTCAAGTCTCAGGTCTGGAAGATCTTCTACCCCATGAGGGAGACCGAGCCTATTGAGGTGAGCGTCCGGCCCGGCGCCTTAGGCGGGAGCACCCTCGAACTGCAGCTCGAGGGTATGACTCTCCTCGTGAGGGAGGAGGCCGTGCTCGAGAGGGGGACTCGGCCTGAGAGGGGCCTCTGAACATAGGGCCCCATCCCTCCCTATCTAAAAAGTCCGCTGAGTTTGCGGACTCCTCTTTTTCGTTTCGCTGGCGGTGAAACGCAATTATCTAGTCTGAGGTGCTCCTAGGTGACCTCTAATTAGGGGGAAAAGATTTTGTCATTTACACGAACCGATCCCTACTTGGGAGCTGGTAGGCGATCGGTATGCCTACTGAAATAGTCGTGCCGGTTTCTCCACCCTCTGAAGCTGCCGTTGGGAAGACGGGGCTCTGGAGGGTTTTTCGGCCTGTCATCTACAAGGACAAGTGCGTAAAGTGCTGGACGTGCGCGCTCTACTGCATGGAGGATGTGATTGACGAAGGTCCAGATGGATATCCCACCATAGACTACGAGTTCTGCAAGGGCTGCGGCATCTGCGCGAACGAATGTCCGACAAAGGCCATAGAGATGGTTCCGGAGGTGAAAGAATGATTCAGAAGGAGGAGGCACGAGGTAAGTGGGATATAATAACCGGAAACCACGCCGTCGCTCACGCCGCTCGCCTGGCTAGGGTTAAGGTCGTTCCAGCCTATCCCATAACTCCACAGACGACCATCGTAGAGTACATAGCCGACTTCATTGCAAGGGGAGAGATGGACGCAGAGTACATCAGAGTTGAGAGCGAGCACAGCGCCATGGCCGCTGCCATTGGCGCGGCCGCCGTTGGAGTCAGAACCTTTACTGCCACCGCAAGCCAGGGCCTGCTCCTCATGCACGAGGTCCTCCACTGGGCGGTGGGGGCCCGACTACCAATAGGGATGGCTGTTGTCAACAGAGCCGTCGGTCCCCCATGGAGCATCCACGTAGACCATCAAGATGCAATATCGCAGAGAGACACCGGCTGGATGATCATGTTCGTCTCCTCGAATCAAGAAGCCCTCGACTCGGTCCTCATGATGTACAAGGTTGCAGAAGACGACAGAGTGCTCCTCCCCTTCATGGTGTGCCTAGACGGTTTCGTCCTGAGCCACACTTACCAGCCAGTGCACATACCTGATCAGGAGGATGTGGACGCATTTCTGCCGGAGTACAAGCCGAAGCACTGGATCATGGACCCAGGGGATCCGATCACTTACGGCAACCTCGTAATGCCAGACCAAGACTACATGGAGATGCGCTGGTCGATCCACAAGTCGATGATTGAGGCCAAGTCCGTCATCAAGGAGGTCTCTGCCGAGTTCAGAGACCGGTTCGGTAGATTCCATGGAGACCTCGTTTGGGAGTACCGAGCCGACGATGCCGATGCCGTGATAGTGACCACTGGCACGTTAGCCTCCGAGGCTGAAGAGGCCGTGGACGTGCTCCGAGAGAAGGGCGAGAATGTTGGTCTGCTCAAGATACGGAGCTACAGGCCTTTCCCAACAGAAGACGTCGTCAGAGTTGCTGATGGGAGGAAGCTCTTGTTCGTGATCGATAGGAGCATATCCTTCGGGCAGGGAGGGCCCTTGGCTACAGACGTCCGGTCGGCTCTCTTCACGTATGGAGTGGATACCCCGGTAGTGGGCTTCGTCACCGGGCTCGGCGGGAGAGACATCACGTACGAGGACATAGCGAAGATGGTCGCGATAGCGAGGGAGAAGGCCAGCGCCAGAGAGTTTAGGCCGGTAGAGTGGTACAAATTGAAGAAGGGGTGATTGACTATGGCCAAGACCGTTATGGACCTCGCCAAGGGTCCGAAGTATGTCCTCCCGGGGACTGCTGCGTGCCCAGGCTGTGGCGCTCAGATCGCTCTGAAGTGGGTCCTAAAGGCGCTGGAGGGCAGGACGATATTCGTGATACCCGCCTGCTGCACCAGCGTGATTCAGGGACCCTACCCCAAGAGCGCGTTCAAGTTTCCTGTCTTCAACATGGCGTTCGCCGCGGCCGCGGCGACTGCCTCTGGAATAGCCAGGGGGCTGAAGACTCAAGGTAAGACGGGTGTGACCGTGGTGGCCTGGGCTGGCGACGGCGGAACCTACGACATAGGAATTCAGGCGCTGTCGGGAGCTGCGGAGAGAAACGAGGACATCCTCTACATCTGCTACGACAACGAGGCCTACATGAACACTGGAATCCAGAGGTCTGGGGCCACTCCGCCCGGCGCCTGGACCAAGACGACTCCCAGAGGAAAGGCTGAGATGAAGAAGAACATGGCCCTGATCGTGGCGTCTCACGGAGTGCCCTACGTCGCCACAGCCAGCATAGGATACCCTGCTGACTTCCTGAAGAAGCTTGAGAAGGCTCTGAACATGAGGGGCTTCAGGTACATTCAGGTGTTCGCGCCCTGCCCCACTGGGTGGAACTTCCCGGTAGACAAGACGATCGAGGTGGCCAAGCTTGGCGTGGAGACGTACGTCTGGCCGCTCTTTGAGGTCGAGAGGGGGAGGCTCAGGATAACGATGCGGCCTAAGAGAAAACCGCTCAAGGAGTACACGAAGCTCCAGAAGAGATTTAGGCACCTGACCGACGAGCAGATAGAGGAGCTAGAGAAAGCCTTCCTCGCGCGGTGGGAAGCGCTGGAGAAGTTGGAAGCCCAGGGGACTATATTCGTCTAGATCCACGGGGACTCAAGTCCGCTCATCTCCGCTCTATCCAGAGCCTCCATCAGAGCGCGCTCGTAGTTCCTACTCTTGGATAGTCTGAGAACCTCACGAGCTAGCTCCCACCTAGTCACAGGCTTCTCGAAGAGCAGCAATACCAGCCGCCTCTCTACCTCTCTAGCTTCGTCGCTAATTGTTCCTCCCTTGGCTAGGAGGCTCGCAAGGAACGTCACCAGGGCTGAGACGAGTGAAACCGATACTAAGGGCCCCAGCACCGCCAGCGCCATGGCCTCGTCTAGAGCCTTGGAGGCTGCCTCCAAATCTCCTACGAGTCGGTATCCCCTAGCCGCGTCGATCAGACCCCTAACCTGCGGGGCCAGTGGGTTGAGGTACCTGGTCCCATTGAGAATTTGCATTGCGTAGGCTGTCTTAGCCTCGAGAGGGTCCACCAGCAGTTGGAATGGCACGTTGAACCCCAGCTCTCTGAAGTAAGGACCAAGATCCTCGCCTGCGGCTTGACTCAGGTAGTAGACGAGTTCACTGAGTTCGTCGACCTCTGCTCTATCTTTCCTGATCAGCTCGAAGAATCTCTTGTAGAATTCGAGTCCCCCGTACTTCTCTCCGAGATTCCAGAACACGTAGAGGCTGGCGGCGTAGTAGAGGCCTGGGTCTCCGGGCATCTCCCCTCCTCTCCAGTCCTCGAGGAACCCCAGCCTTCCAACCTCCTTATAGACGAGGATTGAGAGGTTGATGTCCTCTTGGCCAGCCTCTGGGTAGCCACGCGGTCGGAGGATTAGGTAGCTCAGGTACTGTGCTATACCCTCGTGCGCCCACCTCAGCTCGGTAGAGAGCCCAGCTCGCAGCATGTACTGGTGCAGCAGCTCATGGACGAGTGTTTCGGGCACGTAGCTCTTTGGATACCTAACGAGCATGAGATTCAGAGAGACCTTCCCTGGCGTTATTACGTCCTCCGTGAGGGCAGCTGGGTTTGTGACGCTGGTGAATCCCAGCACCGCGATCTGGTCCGGGTCCGACGGGATGAAGAACCTTAGGGTCACGGGAATCTCTGGGATGTCCGTGACCTCTGAGATCGCGGGCTGAAATTCGAGGTAGAGCCTTGAGACGTTCTCCGCCACGTCTAAGTACCTCTTCGGGGACACTATCGTTAGCTTACCCACGGTTATGTTGGAGAACTCTGCGTACTCCACGGGAGACTTGAACACCACCATGATCCTGTGGCCTGGAAGCTCCCCTTCCCCTATGTCAAATCTGAGAACTCTAACGTCTCCACGAACGATCTCTCCGTCTGGAGCCCTCCTGCTGTCGTCCAGATAGGTAGCCTCTACGGTGAAGTATGCCGGGAGGTTGACGAATACCTCGCCTGGGTACCTCGGGTCGTACCCGACCAGAGTAGAGAAGAAGACGCCGTTCGGCTCGACTATGAAGGAGCCAAACCTGTAGGAGTAATTAATCGACAGCCAGGCTCCCTTCGAGAACCTGAACGTGAGGTTGCTGTAGAAGTAGTAAGGGGTGTCCACCTGCAGGCTGGTTTCGGTCACCCCCTCGTAGGCGAGCCCGTACTCCCGCCACTTTGGGACCATTATCCAAGCTGAGCCGGCCTCCGTCGCGGTGAAGTTGGCCCTCATAGATATAGACCCGTCCTCGTGTACCGTGAATGAGTAGACGAACTTCCCAGCGGCTGGCTCGGCGAGAGCGGCCGGCTGAAATGAGAGTAAAGCTAGAGCAATTACCGCTATCGCTGCCAGCAGACGCCTCTGCACAAGCCGACTCACCGCGACGGTATTAATTAGTTTCACAGTGTAGCTTGAGCGGTGTCGGCCTTGGAGAGTATTCTGATAAAGAGTCTGCTCGCTGTGGTAACTCAGGACGAACAAAGGAGGGTTTTGAGGGATGCGGACATAAGAATAGAGGGTTCCGAGATAGCGGCCGTCGGTAGGGACTTGCCGAGCCAGGCCGACGTAGTGATCGATGGCAGAGGAAAGGTCGCTATTCCCGGGCTCATCAACGCTCACACTCACATCCCCATGACCCTCTTCCGAGGGGTAGCCGACGACATGGATCTGATGACTTGGCTAAAGGAGAAGATATGGCCAATGGAGGCCCATCTCACTGCAGAGGAGGTTGCCGCCGGGGCTGCACTAGGGATGCTGGAATCCCTGAGGACGGGAACCACGACCTTCGCCGATATGTACTTCTTCGAGGACTCAATAGCCGAGGAGGCGATCAAGCTTAACATCAGGGCTGTGTTGGCTGAGAGCTACATCGGCTTCGGCAGCCCTGTCGTTAGGGACGGTTGGAAGGCATTCGAGTACGCGAAGGAGTTCGTCAAGAGGTGGAAGGGTAAGAGCGACCTGATCGTTCCTTCTCTCGGGCCTCACGCTCCTTACTCAGTCGAGCCTGACCTCCTCAAAGCCTCGGCCGACGCAGCCAGAGAGCTGGAGGTCCCTCTTCAGATCCACTTGGCTGAGGATTACTCCGAGATAGTCCAAGTGAGGGAGAGATATGGGAGCACTCCCATCAAGCACGTGGACTCTTTGGGGCTATTCGACGGAGTCAAAGTGATCGCAGCGCACGTCGTGTATCCCCAAGAGGAAGAGGTGGAGATCCTGAGTGGGAAGGGAGTGCTCGCCGCACACTGCCCCATTAGCAATCTGAAGACTGGGGCTGGATTCGCTCCGGTGCCGAAGCTTCTGAATGCTGGCGTCTACGTAGGGCTCGGCACCGACGGAGCGGGTAGCAACAACTGCCTCGACATGTTTGAAACGATGAAGTACGCGGCGTTGATACACAAGGGCTACAACAAGGACCCAAAGCTCGTCAGCGCGCAGGAGGTTCTCGACATGGCTACTGTAATGCCAGCACGCGCTCTGGGACTGAACGTTGGCTCCATCGAGGAGGGGAAATTGGCTGACATCGTCCTAGTCTCAACGGAGTCCCCGTGGTGGCAGCCAATTCACTCGGTGGTCTCGCACCTCGTGTACTCCGCCAGATCAACGGACGTGACTCACGTCATAGTCAACGGGAGGTTAGTTATCGATGACGGCCGCCTCACGACGGCGGACGAGGGAGAGATCAAGAAGAGGGCCAGAGAAGCTGCACTAAGGCTGCTCGAGAAGGGTGGAGTCGAATCATTCCTTAGCGAGGTCTCCTGATCAGCATCTCAGCGTAAGTCTCTCGAACGCTCCTGTCGACTAGACTCAGCTTGACTATGAGTTCTCGCACTTTTTCTTTCGGCCCCTCAACCTCGACGAACTCCCCTAGTCCCTCCACTCTGTCCAAGTA
>JAVCBV010000109.1:0-8347 GCA_037917695.1 Thermoproteota archaeon
GGCCAGAGCAGTCGCCGTGGCTACTGGAATAGAGGAGTTCGGCGACGTGAACAACTTCAGGAAGATAGCCAGGAGGATAACAATACTGCGCAGGATGTTCAACGTCAGGGAGGGCCTGAGGAGGAAGGACGACACCCTCCCGGAGAGGTTCCTGAAGGAGCCGATGCCGACTGGACCTGCTAAGGGCAGCGTCTGCAGGCTGGAGGAGATGCTCGACGACTACTACGAGGCTGCGGGAATAGACAAGGAGACTGGCGTGCCGAAGGACGAGACGCTTAGGGAGCTGGGTTTGGGTGAGCTAGCCGGGAGGTGGAGGTGAAGTGGTAGATCTGGCGGTAGAAGTCGCTGGTATAAAGTTCAGGAACCCCGTCCTCACGGCAGCGGGTCCCCCCAGCCAGAACGCGGCGGCTCTGCTGGCTGCAGCCAGGTGCGGCGCCGGCGGTCTCGTCGCGAAGACCATCAGCGTCGAACCCGCGAAGGTTCCCAGGCCCACAATGGCTGTCCTCGACAGGGGCTTCACCGACTTCGACGTATTCTACGTCGTAGGGGGCAGAATCGTCAGGAGGGAGCGGACCAAGCTATTCATGCCGAGAGGCCTGCTAAACACCGAGCTGTGGTCCGACCTTCCCTACCAGCGCTGGACCGAGGTTGAGTACAAGCTGGCCAAGAGTTCGGGATTGCCTCTGATTGCCAGCATTGGCTACACGGCAGAGGAAGTCAGCTTCTTGGGCAAGAAGGTTCAGGAGGCCGGAGTCGACGGAATAGAGTTCTCGCTCCACTACGTCGGTGTCGACTACAAGCCGATCTTGGAGATCGCCAAGGCCCTCAGGGAGGCGGTGGACATACCGATATTCGCCAAGCTCAGCCCTCACATACTGAACCTGGTTGAGTTCGCCAAGGAGCTGGAGAGGGTGGGAGTAGACGGCATCGTGGCGGTCAACTCGCTGGGCCCGACGCTCTACATCGACATAGAGGAGGGCAAGCCTCTGCTTGGAGGGAAGTACGGGTATGGCTGGCTCTCAGGTCCAGCGATAAAGCCTCTGGGCGTGCGAGTAGTGGCGGAAGTCGCTAAGAACACGAACTTGCCCGTTATAGGTGTAGGGGGCGTGATGAGCGGCGAGGACGCCATAGAGTACTTCATGGCCGGAGCCTCAGCCGTGCAGATATGCACGGGCGCCATAATCGAGGGGCCGAGCATATACGGCAGGGTGGCTAGGGAGATCGAGCGCTGGCTGGCGGAGCACGGCTACGACTCCGTGGAGGACATCAGAGGCATGGCTCTGAAGTACCTGCGGGAGGAGCCCAACTACGAGGTCAAGAATCCAGTCGTAGATCCTGAGAAGTGCAACGCGTGCGGGATATGCGAGCAGGCCTGCAGGTACAATGCCATAAGGGTGGAGGGTGAGTTCAACGGCAAGAAGGTGGCTGTGGTCGACCAATACGCGTGCTACGGCTGTGGAGTGTGCGTGAGCATCTGTCCAGTGAGGGCGGTGACCTTCCCGCCCTCTTGAGTTTTTTCTAACCTCGTGCGAAGATATGGGAGGTGGGTTGATGGTCCAAAGGATGTTGCTCGTGACCCCTGAGCTCTGTTCGGGCTGCAGGCTGTGCGAGGCGGCCTGCTCCTTCTGGCACTACAAGGTAATTCAGCCGTCCAGATCTCGGGTCACCGTCATCAAGTTCGAGGATAAAGGGCTAGACATCCCAGTGATGTGCCTTCAGTGCGACGACGCGGCCTGTGTGGCTGCCTGCCCAACAAACGCGCTCTACAAAGACGAGGAGACAGGACTCGTGAAGTACGATCCAGACAGATGCTTGGGTTGCAAGTCCTGCATAAACGCCTGTCCCTTCGGCGGGGTAGGCTGGGACCCAGAGACTAACACGATCTTGAAGTGCGACTGGTGTGGTGGAGACCCGCAGTGCGCCAAGATCTGCCCCACTGGAGCGATAAAGTGGGTGAGGGCAGATCAGGCTGACGACACCAAGCGCAGGCTCGTGGCAATGCGATTCCAAGAGGTGGCGCAGCACCTCATGGCTCCCAAGAGGGCCGGGGTGTGAGTGTTGAGGTTCCCGTACAAGGGGTACACCGGAAAGATCCTGCGCATCGACCTCACTGCTGGTCGCTACAGGGTCGTCGACACTCCAAAGGAGTGGGCTAGGTACTACCTCGGCGGCAGCGGCATGGCAGCCAGGCTCCTCTGGGAGGAGGTAGGGCCCGGCGTAAATCCACTCGGCCCTGAGAACAGGCTCATCATAGCGACCGGCCCCGTGACTGGCACGCTCTGGCACACTGCCGGCAGGATAGTCGCGGTGGCAAAGTCCCCGCTCACTGGCATATGGGGAGAGTCTCACTGCGGCGGCCAGCTTGGGCCGGAGATCAAGTACACCGGGTTCGACATAATAGTAGTTGAAGGGGCTTCCAGCAAGCCTGTCTACGTCTCGATATACGACGGCCAGGTCGAGATCAGAGACGCCAGCCACCTCTGGGGCAAGGACACCTACGAGACAACTGAGCAGATAAGGGAGGAGCTTGGGGATCCCGCCGTTCAGGTCGCCAGCATAGGGCAGGCGGGCGAGAACCTCGTGAAGTACGCCTGCATAATCACGAACTACCACGACGCGTTTGGCAGGACCGGCATGGGCGCCGTGATGGGCTCCAAGAAGCTGAAGGCCATAGCGGTGAGGGGCTTCGGTGCCGTGGAGGTAGCCCATCCTGACGAGTTCTACGAGTTCGCCATGGAGGGACACAAGAGGGTCCTGAGTAGCGACCAGGCGATGGAGCTAAGGAGGTTTGGAACCCCAATGCTCGTCGCCGTGAAGCAGGCCATAGGAGAGCTCCCGACGAAGAACCACTGGACCGGGGTCTTCAAAGGCTGGAGCAAGATAGACGGCGCCACGATAAGGGAGCGCTTCTGGGTGGCCTCGAAGGCCTGCTTTGGCTGCAGCACCGCCTGCAAGAAGAAGAACCTGGTCAAGGCCGGGGAATTCGCTGGAACCTTCACCGGCGGGCCGGAGTACGAGGCAGTCTTCGCGTTTGGCTCCAGCGCCATGAACGATAACCCAGAGGCGATCCTCTACCTCAACCTGATGTGCAACAAGCACGGCGTCGACGTAATCTCCGCCGGGAAGGTCATGTCCTTCGTGATGGAGCTAATGGAGAAGGGCATTCTGACCAAGGAGGACACCGGCGGGTTCGAGCTGAGGTGGGGAGACTACCACGCCATGATCGAGGCGCTGGAGATGATCGTCCACAGGAAGGGGTTCGGCGACATGATGGCCGAGGGAGTCAGGGCGATGGCTCAGAGGATAGGGCGCGGCGCCGAGAAGTACGCCATGCACGTCAAGGGTCTGGAGGTCTCGGGACAGGACGGCAGGGCCCACAGGTCTGCGGGCCTGACTCACGCCGTTGCCGCCAGAGGAGCGGATCACATGAGGTCCCTAGTCACCGTCGACCAGCTTGCCTACTGGGACACGGCGAAGGAGAGATTCGGCGAGGACAAGGTTGAGCAGGTGGTGAACGGCTACTCGGAGGCTTACAAGGGCCTGGCGGTGAAGATGCACGAAGACGCCTACGCTGTGAGGGACTCCCTGATAGTCTGCTGGTACACGGTTGGCTGGCCGCCCATCTTCTGGGTCGAGGACTTCGCCAAGCTCGCGTACTTGGTGACGGGAGAGGAGGCGTTCAGAGACGTGAGGGAGATCTGGCTCTTGGGAGAGAGGATAAACAACCTGAAGAGGGCTTTCAACGTAAGGCTGGGCATAACGAGGAAGGACGACACTCTGCCCGAGAGGTTCACCAAGGAGCCGATGCCGGAAGGCCCCGCGAAAGGCCAGGTTGTGAACCTAGACGTCATGCTCAACGAGTACTACAGGCTGAGAGGGTGGGACCTCGAGACGGGCATACCGACGCGGGAAAAGCTCGTGGAGCTTGGACTCGAAGACGTGGCGGACGAGCTAGAGAGGCTCGGCAAGCTCCCCAAGAGGGGTGAGCCGCCCGCGGGGGCGGGGGAGGAGGTAGGGCCTGAATGATCGTTGACCTCGTGATCCGGGGCGCCAGACTGCTCACGGCGCAGTTCATGATCGAAGGGGCTGGCGTCGCCGTCAGCGACGGCAAGATAGTTGCCGTCGCCAAGGACCCTCAGCTCCCAGAGGCGTCCCGCACGCTGGACGCCGGTGGGAAGATCCTCATGCCCGGGGCTATCGACGCGCACGCTCACATATACGACCCTGACTACACGCACAGGGAGGATTGGAGGAGCGGGAGCGCCGCTGCGGCTGCGGGAGGAGTCACCACGCTCATGGACATGCCCCTAGTGCTCACGGTCATGCCGGAGCTGGCTAGGCAGAAGATCGAGGTCGGCGAGAGGGAATCGATGGTTGACTTCACAATCCACGCTGGCATGATGGAGACAGAGGAGCACCTCCAGAGAATCCCTGAGCTGGCCGACATGGGAATACTCTCCTTCAAAGCCTTTACCACGAAGCCCTTCGAGGTCACCTATGACTACATCGAGGAACTGCTCGTGCAGGCCGAGCAGGTTGGCGGGAGAGTCGTCATCCACTCTGAAGATGGAGAGATAATCGACAAGGGGATTCATAGGATCAAAGATCAGGAGGGCAGGAAGGATCCCCTCGCGCACCACGAGTCTAGGCCTGCGGAGGCGGAGGCGGTCGCCGTGGCAAGAATAATCGAGTCCGTAGCCCGAGTCGGCGGGCACTATCACGTGGCCCACATAAACACGGCTCCCGGTGTCGAGCTGGTCGCTCACGCCAAGGCCAGGGGCCTGAGGGTGACTTCCGAGACGTGCACTCACTACCTCGTGTTCACCAAGAAGGACGCGGAGAAGTGGGGCCCCTACCTGAAGATGACGCCTCCTCTTCGATCGGAGGAGGATGTCAGGGGTCTGTGGGAGGGGCTGAGAAGCGGCGCCGTTGACATGATAACCACGGATCACGCTCCAGGTACGAAGGAGGAGAAGGAAGTCGGCTGGAGTGATATCTGGCAGGCGTGGGGAGGAATACCCGGCGTGGAGACCCTGCTGCCGATCTCTATGAGCGAGGGTCTCCACAGGTGGGGCCTAGAGCCGACCACGATCTGCGCTGCGTTGACCGCCAACCCCGCCAAGGTCTTCGGGATCTACCCAAGGAAGGGAGAGATAGCCCCGGGATCGGACGCCGACCTGGTGCTCTTCGATCAGAAGCTCGAGGTTGTGATAAGAGCCGACAGGCTCCACTACAAGTGTGGGTGGTCCCCCTATGAGGGGATGACTGTGAGAGGGTGGCCCGTCTTGGTCACCGTCAGAGGAGAGGTGGTGGCTCAAGACGGAGAGCCAGTGGGTCGCCCCGGACACGGGGAGTTCATTCCAATGGGGAGGTGGCGATAAGTGACGTCGGATGATGGATTCTCTTGGAAATTCGGTGGCTGGGCTGGCCAGGTGCTGTGGGTAGATCTCACCAGAGGGAAGGTGGTACCCAAGCCCTTGGACGAGGAGCTGGCCCTGACCTACCTCGGAGGGACAGGATTCGCCGCTCGGTGGCTCTTCGACATGGTGGGGCCAGATGTAGAACCCTTCAGCCCTGAGAACGTGTTCATACTCGCTACGGGTGTTCTGACTGGTACGCTATTTCCTCAGGCCAGCAGGCACATAGTGGCCGCGAAGTCTCCGCTTACCGACATCTATGGTGAAGCGCACGCCGCTGGGCACTTCGGCCCCGAGCTGAAGTTCGCTGGCTTCGACGCGGTGGTTGTTACCGGAAGGGCTGACAAGCCCGTGTACATTTACGTGGAGGACGGACAGGCGGAACTGAGAGACGCCAGCCACCTGTGGGGCAAGAGCACGTACGAGGCCGAGGACATGATAAAGGAGGAGCTTGGAGACAAGCAGGTCAGGGTTGCCCTCATTGGCCAGGCCGGCGAGAACCTCGTCAGGTTCGCTGGAGTTTTCAACGACCACGGGAGGGCTGCCGCCAGGTCAGGAATAGGAGCCGTCATGGGCTACAAGAGGCTCAAGGCCATAGCGGCCAGGGGCTACAGGGAGCTGAAGATAGCTCAGCCAGACGAGTACTACGACTTCATGCTGGAGCTGGGCAGGAAGATGCTGGCGCACCCATTCACCCCGGACAGAGTGAAGTACGGAACCAACAGCCTCGTAGAGCTCATGCAGGCGATAGGCAGGCTCCCGACATACAACCACAGGGAGGGGGTGTTCGACGAGTGGGAGAAGATATGCGGCGAGAGAATCACGAGGGAGTACTTGGTCAAGCCCAAAGCGGACTTTGCCTGCTACCAGAGGTGCGGGAGGTTCGTGAGGGTTCCCGCCGGGAAGTACATGATGATCGGCAAGGGGCCTGAGTACGAGGGCTTGGACGCTCTAGGCGCCAACGTCGGGAACTCTGACCTCGAGGCGCTGATCTACGCGAACCACTTGTGCAACCTCTACGGGATGGACGTCATCTCTGCCGGTGGAGTCATTGCCTGGGCCATGGAGTGCTGGGAGCACGGCCTGCTGACCAAGGAGGACACCGGCGGGCTGGAGCTTGAGTGGGGAGATCCAGAGCTGATAGTGCAGTTAATCGAGATGATAGCGTTCAGGAAGGGCTTTGGAGACTTGTTGGCCGAGGGAGTGTACAGAGCGGCGCGGAAGATAGGCAGGGGAACTGAGAAGTACGCAATGCACGTCAAGAAGATGGAGATAGCTGCTCAGGACGGGAGAGCCCAGAAGAGCATGGGTCTTGCCCACGTGACCTCTAACAGGGGCGCCGACCACCTCTACGCCTTCCCTGTGCTGGATGAGGTTGGATTCGAGAAGGAGATCATAGAGAGGTTCGGCGAGGAGTACCTGCCTGAGATGACGGACAGGCTCAACCCGAAGTACAAGGGAATCATGGTGGCCGAGCTGGAGGACTTCTGTGCTGTGGTCGAGGCCGTGGGCGTCTGCAAGTACGGAACGGTGATACCCCCAGTGTTCTTCTACCCAGAGTTGGCGAGGGCCCTGAGCCTAACGACTGGCAGGGAGTACACCGAGGCCGACCTCAGGCTGATCGGCAGGAGGATCGTGACTCTGCAGAGGCTCTTTAACGTCAGAGAGGGGATAACGAGGAAGGACGACACCCTGCCCGAGAGGTTCACCAAGGAGCCGATGCCGAGGGGGCCAGCCAAGGGCCAGGTGGTCGAACTTGACGCCATGCTCGACGAGTACTACTCCTACAGGAAGTGGGATCTAGAGACCGGAATCCCGAGGAAGGAGACGCTCAGGGAGCTGGGGCTCGAGAGAGAGGTTGAGGAGCTGGAGCGGCGAGGAATAACCATACCGCCCTAAACCCCTTCCACCCCTCTTTTTCCTCAACATCGCCACAGGCGTGTCGAGAAGCTCGTTCGGCCTTTTTTGCTCTTGGAGTTAGCTTAGAGTGTGGGGCCGACAACTGGTGGTCGTTTTTATGATCTCTCCATCGGCTCGCGAAGGGGATCTCAACTGGCCGAGGAGGGCCGGGAGGTCTCCCTGAAGAGAGACGTTGGCTGGTTCGGCTCCTTCGCCATGGGATACGCCGGCGTAGGCGCGGACGTATTCATAGCTCTAGGCATGGTGGCGGCATACGCCGCCGGCGCGACGCCCCTGGCCTTCTCGCTGGCGGCCATATCCTACCTCTTGACCGGGCTCGTCTACGCGGAACTTGCCGCGACCTACCCATACGCCGGCGGAGCGCAGGTGTACGCGGCCAGGGGGATCGGCGACCTGGCTGGCTTCGTGGCGGGCTGGGCGCTGCTGTTGAGCTACACCGTGGACATCGCTCTATTCTCCATGGCGTCCGCTGGCTACCTTTCGTACTTCGTACGGGAAATTGCTACGTTCTCCACCTCGCTAGGGCCCGTGAGGATCAACGGATTCGCAGCCTGCTCTATCGCGATTGTGATCCTCCTGATCGGGCTAAACGTGCTGGGGATAAAGGAGTCCCCCCGGCTGAACGAGGCAATGGTCTCCCTAGGCCTCCTCGTCCAAGGCCTCCTCCTAGTTCTCGGTATAGTGTGCATCAACCTCTCTTCTGTGAGGAGCGGTCTCCGCCAAGTGGGTTACCCTGGATTCAGAGACGGAGTCTCTTATATCCCGGGCCTCAACCTTCAGATCCAGAACTTCATCTACGGAACCACTCTGGCCATGAGCTCATTAATCGGGGTGGAATCCGTTGCTCAGGCGGCTGAGGAGATCAAGAGGCCATACAAGCGGATCCCCTTGGCAACCAAGCTGTCGGTCCTAGCCGTCCTGGTCTCTGCCATCGGTCTCTCGTTCGTAGGGCTGGGGACCGTGGGGTGGGAGGCTCTAGCGAGGAACGCAGAGCAGGAGTTCAGGAGTAC
>JAVCBV010000153.1:0-8292 GCA_037917695.1 Thermoproteota archaeon
GAGGAGGTGGATGAGAGCTTGAGCCTGACTCGAGATCTGGCATCTCTGGGTCTCCTGAAGTTCGGTGAGTTCAAGTTGACGTCAGGGCTGGTCAGCAGAGTCTACGTCGACCTGAGGCCACTACCGTCTCACCCAGAGACGTTTGAACGGGTAGTCAGGAACCTCGCGAGGGAGATAGGGGCAGAGGGACACGACGCCGTCTGCGGAGTAGCCGTCTCGGGCCTTCCTCTTGCTGCCGCTGTCGCAGTCACGCTGAGATTGCCGCTGCTGTACGTCAGAAAGGCGAGGAAGGAGCATGGAACTAGATCTCTGCTGGAGGGCCTCCTCAAGCCAGGGTGGGACGTAGCCGTGCTTGATGATGTTGCCACAACTGGGGGGTCGCTCGAGAGGGCGATCTCAGTACTTAGAGAGGCCGGTGCAGTGGTGAGAAGGGCATACGTCATCGTAGATAGGGAGCAGGGGGCTTCAGAGAGGTTAGAGGGTCTGGGAGTAACTCTCGTCTCTCTCTTGAGGCTGCCAGATGCCGTGGAGGCGCTCATAGAGTGTGGTACGCTTGGAAAGAGCGAGCTGGAGGCCGCAGAGGCCTACCTCTCGGAGGTGAGGGCAATGCGTCCCAAAGCCGAAGTCAGAGGTGGTGATCGAGCTTGAGGCGTGTTGGAGAGGTGGTCGAAGCCTCTAGGCTCACTGAGAGGGTGAAGCTCTACAGAGTCAGGTTTGGCGAGCCGCTCCAATCGTCGCCGGGCCAGTTCGTGATGGTCTGGCTCCCGAGGGTCGGAGAGATACCCATCAGCGTGGCGAGAGAGGCGGGCAGGGAGGTCTGGCTGGTCATAGCGAAGGTAGGCAGGGTTACGACAGCCATTCACGAGCAGATCCACACCGGCTCGCTCTTCTGGATTAGGGGGCCCTACGGTAGAGGCTTCTCGATTGGACCCGGCAGGCGCCTCCTGGTCGGTGGCGGTTACGGTGTAGCCCCCCTCCTTCATCTGGCGGACAAGCTGAGGGGCTCTGGCGCGGAGGTCGGCGCCGTGCTAGGCTTCAGAAGCCTGTCTGACGCCATACTCCTCGACGAGTTCGCGAAGTCCGTCGGTTGGCTCAAGATCGCAACGGAGGATGGATCTCTGGGGGCGAGGGGTGTCGCGACGGACTTGCTGGACTTGAGATGGGCCGAGTTCGTTTACGCGTCAGGTCCAGAGCCCATGCTCGCTCGAGTGGTCCAGATGTGCAACAAGGCTGGTGTGCGTCTCGAAGCCAGCCTCGAGAGGCTGATTCGATGTGGAATCGGCCTGTGCGGGTCGTGCGTGCTTGAGCCTCACGGCATGAGGGTCTGCCGCGACGGGCCAGTGTTTGACGGCGTAGTTCTGGGCCAGACCGAGGACCTCGGAAGGTACTGGAGGGACTGGAGGGGGATAAGGATCTCGAGACCGGTCTCCCGGCCCGGAGTCCAGGCCGCGTGCGTGAAGAGTCTTACAGCCTCTAGGGTGAGGGGGGATTGAACCCTCTCGAGATCAACCTGGCTGGAATTAGGCTGAGGAACCCTCTAATACTCGCCTCCGGGATCCTAGGGAACTCGGCCGGTGCTCTGCTCAGGGCGGCCGGGGCCGGGGCTGGTGCGGTGACCACCAAGACGATAACCCCAGAGCCGAGGGCTGGGAACCAAAACCCCGTCGTGGTAGAGCTGGGATTCGGGCTCGTAAACGCGATGGGTCTGCCAAATCCCGGCGTCGAGGCGTTCGTTGAGGAGCTGCAGAGGTACAAGAACTCCTCAGACACGCCCGTCATAACCAGCGTGTGGGGGGAGACTCCGGAAGAGACTGCCTATGTCGCGGCTAGGCTAGAGAGGGCCGGGGCCGATGCCATCGAGGTGAACATATCCTGCCCCAACGTGGACGGCGCTGCAAGGGCTGTGGAAGACCTCAGCTACCTCAGGAGCCTGATTTCGGCTGTGAGGGAGGCAACTTCAGCGCCGCTATTCGTCAAGCTGCCACCCCTCAACTGGGGAGTTGTCAACCTGGCTAGGGAGGCCGTAGACGCCGGAGCTGATGCGCTCGTCGCGACCAACACACTCCGGGCTATGATCATAGACATCGAGGCGCGCTCTCCAGTTCTCTCAAACGTGTTCGGCGGTCTCTCTGGGCCAGCCCTCAAGCCAGTGGCCGTTCGGGTGGTTTACGAGCTGTATGAGGAGTTCGAAGGAGAGGTCCCTATAGTTGGCGTTGGCGGCGTGCAGGACTGGAGAGACGTCGTTGAGTTCCTGTTAGCTGGGGCGTCTGCAGTTGAGATAGGAACTGCCATAGCTTCTAAGGGTATCACGATCTTCAGAGAGATAGCTGAAGGGGTCAGGTCCTACCTCAATAGAGCCAGTCTCGACTCTGTCTCTCAGCTAGTTGGATGGGCTCACTAGCAACCGAGTAGACCAGCTCAAACCTCGATCTCTAGAGGCTCTCCCAAGGAGTAAGCAAAGGGTGTGGGGTGTGGCGCGCCTCAGCTCCCTTGTTGAGGCTGAACAAACATTAAATTGAGAAATCAGACTGCCGAGCCGGTGCCTGGCATGCTAGAATCAGTGCCGATTATAATCGGCATAATAGCCCTGGCATTCGTTCAGTTCCTCTACTATAGCGTGTCGAGGGAGGACGCAGGAACCCAAAGAATGAGGGAGATAGCGAGCTACATCCAAGAGGGCGCGAACGCGTATATGAAGCGTCAGTACACCACCATAGCTTACTTCATTCTCGCGCTGGCCGTCGTGATAGGCATCTTCAGGGGAGGGCTGTCGGCGTTATCGTTCATCCTTGGAGCTGGGCTCTCCCTGCTAGCAGCCTACATTGGAATGAACGCCGCCACCAGAGCCAACGTGAGAACTGCCGCGGCCGCCATGAAGTCCCCGGGTAAGGCCCTGAAGATCGCCTTCTGGGGCGGGGCCGTCATGGGAGTCTCCATAGTCGGGCTGAGCGTGCTGGGTATTGGAACGCTCTTCGCGATATTCACCAGAGTGATGGGGGGAGTCAGGGAGGCCGCGCTGGACGCAGTCGTGCCCTTTGGACTTGGTGCGAGCCTGGCGGCCCTGTTCGCCCAGCTGGGCGGAGGGATATACACCAAGGCGGCCGACATAGGAGCGGACCTCGTGGGTAAGGTAGAGGCGGGCATCCCAGAGGACGACCCGAGGAACCCCGCCGTGATAGCAGATCAGGTTGGAGACAACGTTGGAGACTGCGCAGGGCGTGGTGCAGACCTCTTTGAGTCCTTCTCCGACAACATAATCGGCATGATGATCCTGGGCATCGCGTTCTTCCACAAGTATGGAGAGGCGGGGGTCTTCTTTCCGCTGGTGGCTGAGGCCATCGGCGTGCTCTCCACGATAGTCGCCGTGCTCCTCATCAGGGAGAAGACCGAGAACCCCGTCGCCACAATAAACGTGGCTCTGCTCTCGGCTGGTGTCTTAAACGCCTTGGTCTTCTACTTCCTGAGCGTAAAGCTCTTGGGAGATCCTCGAATATTCGTGGCCGCCCTCTTGGGACTCTTGGCTAGCCTGTTCGTGGGACTAATCGTGCAGTACTACACTGGCACCACCTACAGGCCCGTCAGGAATATCGCGGATTCCAGCGTGTTTGGACCGGCGCTGGACGTCATAGCCGGCTTGTCCGTTGGTCTCGAGAGCGCCTTCATGCCCTTCGTCGTCATTTCAGCGGTCGTGGTAATTGCGTATGCCTTGGCGGGCCTCTATGGCATAGCCGCCGCCACCGTGGGCATACTATCGACCACGGGAATCATCATGGCTTCTGACACATTCGGCCCCATTAGCGACAACGCCGCTGGCATTGCAGAGATGAGCGGACTCAGCAAGGAGATCAGAGACAGTCTAGACGTTCTTGACGCAGTTGGCAACACCACCAAGGCGATTACGAAGGGCTACGCGATGGCGTGCGCAGTGCTCTCCGCTTTCGTGCTCTTCGCAGCGTACCTCGAGGTAGTAGGCCTGGCCGACGTGGTTGGGCCGAGGGTGGACATAGCAGATCCGAAGATCCTCGTTGGCCTCATACTCGGCGGAGTCTTGGCGTTCTTGTTCTCGGCGCTCGCAATAAGGGCTGTTGGCAAGACTGCCGGGGAGATGGTCGCAGAGGTCAGGAGGCAGTTCAGAGAGATACCCGGCCTCCTAGAAGGTAAGGCCAAGCCCGACTACGCTAGGTGCGTGGACATAGCCACCAAGCACGCCTTGAGGGAGATGGTACCGCCAACCTTGATCACGCTCGCAGCCCCGATAATCGTCGGAGTCGCGCTCGGAGTTGGACCGCTAGGCTCGTTCATAGTTGGAGGCACCATAGTCGGAGGTCTCCTCGCTGTCTTCATGATAAACGGGGGTGGTGCCCTCGACAACGCTAAGAAGCTCATAGAATCGGGCCTGCATGGAGGAAAGGGCTCCGAAGCCCACAAGGCGGCTGTCGTTGGAGACACCGTGGGTGACCCGCTGAAGGACACCGCTGGCCCGTCGCTGCACATATTCGTGAAGCTGATAACGATAGTTGCCTTGACCTTCGCTCCCCTGTTCCTATGAGGGGGAACGGGCGGTCTGCTCATCCCCCTTCCTTTTATCCACATGGGAAAACGTCTACAAACTCTCCCAGAGTTATTCTTCCCCTACATCTCTACAGAGCCTCGTGAAGAGAGCCGGAGCGATGAAAGTGGTGACTGCAACCACGCCAACAAGCTCTGCGTACTCCCTGCCCCCTATGACCCCAGTCTGTAGGGCCATCGAAGCAAGCACGAGTCCCAGATCGCCCATGGGCACCATGCCCATTCCTATTGAGAGGGCCTGCCTAGGGGCGAACTTCAGGGCAGCTGGAGCGGCTGCGGCTAACGTCTTGACCAGAAGCGCAAGCACGGCCAGCGCTGATGTGGTCGCAATGACCGTGGGCTCGAGGAACAGCCTCGCATCCACCAGCGTTCCGACGTAGGTGAAGAAGAGAGAGCCGAACATCAGTCTAAGGTGATCTACGAACTGCTCAACCTTGGCTTTTGACTCGCCAGCGGCAAGTCCGGCGGCGTAGGCGCCGAGGAGAGGGCTCAGACCCAATGCTGCGGCTCCTGCAGAGGTTATGAAGCAGAGAGAAACCGCGACAGTCTCCGCCGCCCCCTCGCGCCGACCTTGGCGGCCTGCTCCACTATCGGCGGGATTAGGAAAGTTGCGGCGGCCAGGACCATCAGCCAGGCTGTCAGGAAGATGACTCCTCGCGTTATCGCTAGCCGAGGCTTATCGGAATCTTGCTCTCAACCGCTCCCAGCACGATGCCCATCGACGACAGAACCAGAACGTCGTTGATCACGTGATCGCCGATTCCAGCAGGCCTATCTCTCTCATCGTCTCAATGGTTATTGCCACTCCCGTAGCCATGAATACGGTGGAAGCTATCAGAGCAGCAACCCTGCTCTTCCCGGCGGCGCTGTAAAGTAGGAAGGACGCCGCATACGGGACGAGGCCCCCGCTGAGGGCGACGGCCCCTGCAATTGGCCCCGCTCGCTTGAGGCTCGTGAGCCCCATCTCGATGCCGGCGGCGAATAGCAGCATTATGACGCCGATCTCCGCAAACGCCATCACGTGATCGTTGATCACGATGAGAGGCTCTCCAAAGATCACGATGCCACCACCTAGAGCGTAGGGGCTCAGAATCACTCCGGCTAGCAGGTCGCCCAATATCGACGGAAGCCTGAAAGCCCTCATGGCGCCGGCTAGCATCTTCCCTGCAAAGACTAGGATTCCCATGGTGACTACGGCCCTCATCAGGGGCTCCATTTTTCGAGGCTCACCAGAACAATAGACGGGTTGTAGAAAAAAGTCGTGGGGGCGCTTTTCTGTACAGACCTCAATCGGCACTTAGGCTAGAAGGTTCTATTTCCCACCTTCATCGAAGGAGGTTCACGCAATTTCAGGTCTTAGGAAGATGTGAAACCTCAACGCAGTTTTTACAGCTCGAGAGAACACCTAAGAGCCCTCTCAATGAGTTGAGTCATTTTTCTCTGCGACTATGCTTGTTAAGCGAGAAGTCCGCGAAGCTCCTACTATCAAGCTCTATGAGCGATATCCTAGAGAGGCCCTGAGACGTCGCGTGTTCGATCTGACATTCGACTGCCATCAGCTCAGTAGCCCCATGGCCCCCAGCTTTTCCCTGAAGTGTTCTAGCGCCTTCACCACGTACTCCTTGGTGATCTGACCGTGAGGGCTCGGCGTCTCCAATATTCTCTCAGGGACTCTGAGCTTTGTAGGATCGAAGCCCATTCTCACCTTCAATTCCATTCTCTCCCTGTAGATCTTCCACCCAAGCTCTCTGAGTTCGTCTGGCGTTATGTTGACTCCCAGCGGAGCGAGGGCCTTGGACACCATCTCCGGCTTGTAGAGCCCCCTGGCGAACAGGCATGTCACGAGGCTGTTGAGCACCATCCTCCAGGCTTCCTCCTTCATCAGGTCGTCCACGACCTTCTCTGGTTCTGGAAGCTCCTTCACCTTCTGGTCGTAGGAGTAACCCCCGTTATCGAGGTGGCTGTGCCTCCCTCCTATCATGAAGCCTATGTGTGCAGCGGGACCGGTGTGATAGCCGGGCATCTCGTTCCCGCCGAACGCCATGGCGAACTCCCTTCCGCCATAGATCTCCGAGGCCCTCTCGACTCCCTGAGCGAGGGTCCTGTAGAAGTCGTTGGGCTGCTCGACGATCAGGGCTATGGCCCTCCTGTAGGCCTCTGCGTCCCCCCACTTGAGCTTCACCACGGTGTCTTCTTCCCTCACCAGACCCCTCTCGAGGGCCTCGGTGGCCCATGCTAGAGCGACGCCCGTGCTCATAGCGTCTAGGCCCAGCCTCTCAACTTCGTGTATCATCCTGAGAAGCCAGACGGGGTCTCCTACGCCGAGCATGCTGCCCAGAGCGTAGATGAGTTCGTAGTCGTATGACACGACCGTGGTCTTGTAGAAGTACTTCTCGTGCGGGTAGGGCTCTCTTATGGCCGCCAGGTGAATGCAGGCGACTGGGCAGCCAGAGCAGGCGGTGCGCCTTGCCAAGTAATTCGCAGCCATGGCCTCTCCAGATATGTCCTCAGCCCGCTCGAACCTCCCAGACTTCAGGTTCCTGGTGGGCAGCGCCCCTATCTCGTTTAGCGGGAGCACGTTCATTGGAGTGCCGAGGTCGTGGTACTTCTGCATAAGGTTGGACCTTGTGGCCAGGTCGTAGAGTTCGTCGTACACCTCCCTGTAGCCCCTCCTGTCGGGCACCTTGAGCGATTTCCTGCCGGAGACCACCACGGCCTTCAGCTTCTTCGACCCGAATACGGCGCCCAGCCCCAGCCTGCCGAAGTGCCTGTAGGTCTCGGTGACCACGCACGCGTACTTGACGAGCTTCTCCCCAGCCAGCCCTATCCTCATTATGGTCCTGAAGCCTGGGCTCGGCTCCCTCTCGCGTATCACTCTGCCCACGGTCTCACTGCTCGAGGTCCCCCAGAGGGCGCTGGCGTCCCTGAACTTCACATGTTCCTCGTGGACGGCCAGATAGACTGGAGACTCGCTTGCTCCCCTTATCACGATGGCCGCGTAGCCGGCCAGCTTTATCGCGATACTGCTCCTGCCTCCAGCGTAGCTCTCGCCCAAGTTCCCGGTGAGCGGGCTCTTGAAGACCGCGACCGTCTTGGAGGCCAGCGGGTAGGCAGCGTTAAACGGCCCAACGGCGAAGATTATCGTGTTGTCTGGCCCCAGCGGGTCCGCCTTATCCAGCCCCTCCTCCTTCGCCAAGGCTATCGCCAGGCCTACGCCTCCCAAGTACTCGTCGACTAGGTCCCTCCTGTCCTCCACCCAGAATCTCCGCCTGGACAGGTCTACGTAGAGAACTCTAGACAGGTTGGCTTCTAGACCGTCAGCCATTCAGACCACCTCCCTCATCTCAATGACCTCGTAGGGGCAGTACTCGACGCAGTAGCCGCAGTAGGTGCAGACCACTGGCTTGTCCGTCTCCTCGTCCCAGAGAATGGCGCCGAACGGGCAGGCCTCGACGCAGTAGCCGCATCCTATGCACTTGTTGACTAGGAGCCTTATTCCGCCACCCTCCCTCGGGATCAGGGCGTCCTCGGGGCAGACCTTCGCGCAGGGTGGGTCTTTGCAGGCCCTGCAAACTATTACGACGAAGCCGCGCTCCACGCCGCCGGCGCTGCGAACGTAGATCGCCGATTTGCCGTAGCCTACCTCAGCAAATCTCCTAGTGCACGCCAGCATACAACTCCCACAGCCGACGCAGAGATCAGAGTCCACCACGGCAACCCGCT
>JAVCBV010000058.1:0-8265 GCA_037917695.1 Thermoproteota archaeon
AGTCCGCCCTGGCCGACCTTCAGCTCCCAGCGGAACCAACGCCGGTTGGATCTGCCGTCAGGGACACGTGGCTGCCGGGTAAGGCAGACATAGACATCTTCCTGCTGTTCCCCCCAGATTACCCAATCGACGAGCTTGGTCTAGCCACCCTCACAGCGGCCGAGAGGGCATTTGGCGGCTACAGGCTGAGGTACGCCAGCCACCCGTACGCAGTCGTAGAGTTGAACGGATTTGAGATAGACGTCGTTCCCGCCTACAAAATCTCCAGCTACAGGGAACTCCGGTCTCCAGTCGACAGGACCCCTCTGCACAACCAATTCCTACTCAAGAGGTTGAATGATGGTCTGCGAAGTGAGATCAGACTCATCAAAGCCTTCCTGAGGGGGATAGGCGCCTATGGAGCCGAGCTATCGGTGGGAGGGTTCAGCGGCTACTTGGCGGAGCTTCTGATCCTGAGATTCGGGTCGTTCCTCAGCTTGATAAGGAGCGCCTGCGACTGGCGGCCGCCTGTGACGCTCACACTCGAGGGGGAGCCCCCTGAGTGGGTGGCAGAGAGTGAGTCTCCGCTAATCTTCGTAGACCCAGTCGACCCCAGGAGGAATGTGGCCTCTGCTGTCACCGAGACGCAGCTCAACCGCTTCAGAGTCGCCTGCTCGGCCCTCTTGAAGAATCCAAGCAAGGATTTCTTCATGGAGAAGACTCTACCGCCGGTGAGCAGGAGGGAGTTAACAAGAATGCTGGAGGAGAGGGGGACGACACTCCTGTTGGTGCTGTACGACGGGCTCGCAGAGCCTCCTGACACTCTGTGGTCCCAGGCCATTTCCGGCGTCTCTAGACTCCGACGAGCGCTAGAAGATGTAGGCTTCGGACCCCTGCAGGCTGAGGGGTGGACCGATGAGGTGTCCCGTGTCGCCCTCGTCTTGGAAGTTGAGAGGGAAACGCTCCCGAGGGTAGAGAAGAGAGTTGGCCCGGAGGTCGGGGGGCCGGGGGAGGTCGGCTTCCTCAGGAAGCACCTCAGAGCCGAAGACACGCTGAGCGGGCCCTACATAGAGGGAGCGCGCTGGGTCGCGTTCAAGGCTAGGAAGGTAACGAGCCTTAGGGAAGCCGTTGAGGAGCTGACTTTTGGCGTCAAGTCGATCCTTCCAAAGCTTCTCAGAGAAGCAAAGCCCAAGATCCTGCTCCAGCACGACGCCGAGTTCCCTGGTTGGGACGACCTCCTCTCCTTCCTTGGAGAGTTCCTCAGGAGGCAGAGGGACTTCTTTGCCGAGCGTCTAGTGCCCTCTGAAGGCTGACAGCCCCGGGTATACTCCTGCCGGCCCGAGATCTTCCTCTATCTCCAGCAGCCTGTTGTACTTTGCGACCCTCTCGCCCCTGGCGGGGGCACCGGTCTTTATCTGGCCAGCGTTGAGGGCCACGGCCAGGTCCGCTATGCTGGTGTCGATCGTCTCCCCAGACCTGTGACTCACGATGACCGCGTACCCGGAGTTCTGGGCCAGCCTGGCCGCCTCGAGAGCCTCAGTCAGAGTTCCCACCTGGTTTATCTTCCACAGGAGAGCGTTCGCCGCCCCCCTCGATATTCCTATCTTCAGCCTCGACACGTTCGTTGTGAAGTAGTCGTCGCCCACTATCTGGACCTTGTCGCCAAGCTCTCTCGTCATCCTTGCTAGGGTCTCCAAGTCCTCCTCGTAGAAGGGGTCTTCTATGCTCAGGATGGGGTACTCCTCGATGAGCCGCTCGTAGAAGTCCAGCAGCGCCTCTGGAGACAGCTCCCTCCCGTCGATCCTATAGACGCCATCGACGTAGAAGCTGCTGGCTGCCGCGTCCAGCGCCAGGAACACCTTCCCGTCGTGACCTGCCGCCTCTATCGCAGACATCAGAGCGTCGAGAGCCTCCCTAGTCTCCCTCATCGGAGGAGCGTATCCTCCCTCGTCTCCAAGGTTCTTGGCCGACTTCCCGTACCTCTCAACTAGGATCTTGCCGAGCTCCTTGTACACCTCCACGGCAGCGTGCAGAGCGTCTCGGAATGAGTTGAACGCCGCCGGCACGATCATGAACTCCTGAATAGCCAGATCGTTCCCGGCGTGCAACCCGCCGTTGAGCACGTTAAGCAACGGCACGGGAAGCACGTGCGCATTCACCCCGCCAACGTACCGGTAGAGGGGCATCCTGAGGCCCACGGAGGCCGCTCTCGCGACCGCCATCGATATTGATAGGATGGCGTTCGCTCCGAACCTGGACTTGTTTGGGGTGCCGTCTGCCTCTATCATAGCCAGATCGACTTCCCTCTGCATCCTGGCATCTCTACCCACCACCACAGACGCCAAGGGCCCCTCGACGTGCGACACTGCGGTGAGGACTCCCTTCCCCCCGAGTCTCTTCCCTCCGTCTCTCAGCTCGACCGCCTCGTGCACACCCTTGGAAGCCCCGGCAGGGACTGAGAAGGATCCGACAAAGCCTCCCGAAGTCCTGACCCACGTCTTCACTGTTGGATTGCCCCTAGAGTCCAAGATCTCCATCGCTCTGACTTCCTCGATCAGAAAGTCGTTCATCTTGTCTCACACCCACTCCGCCTCCTCTGCAGTTAGGTAAAATAATGATTAGAACAGGGAGGAGTCGCGCCTCTGCTAGGAGGTCTTAACTGGTTATGAGCCCCAACGGCAGCGGCTCAAAGCCCTGGAGAGGCTTCTGCTATTCTTTGGCACTCTCAGCCTTGGTCTACTCGGTGAACGCGCGCCTCTGGTGGAGCATCTTGGCACCGCCAGATCCAGATGGTGTGGGCATCTACTTCCACGTAGGGAGCTAGCCTCCCGGGCGGCCTGGGTTCTATCCTTGAGACGCAGGTTCCTCGGCGTAGGCAGAACTTGAGGTCGGTTTGGCTCTGCAACAAACTTTTTGGGATCTCAATTTTGGCGAGAGGCGGTGACTCATTTGTCTGAGGAGAAAGAGGAGAAGAAGATCGAGATCCCGGAGGAAGATAGACGTCTGGCCTCCCAGTTCCTCGAGCGGCTGATCTCCACGCCCACCGTGACTGGAATGGAGAGGTCCGCCGAAGAGGTGGTCAGGGAACTCCTGGAGCCGTGCGTCGATGAGCTGAAGGTGACGGGCTGGGCGAACTACGTGGGCACGATAAACCCCGAGGGAAGCAAGAGCATCATGATGGTGGCTCACATAGACCAGATAGGCTTCATGGTGAGGTCAATAGACGACAAGGGGTACCTGAAGTTCGCTCCGGTCGGCGGGTGGGATCCAAAGGTTCCCTATGGGTGTAGAGTGAAGGTGCTGACGAAGAGTGGACCGGTCTACGGGGTCATCGGAACGGTCCCTCCCCACCTGCTGAAGAAGGAGAAGGCTGAGAAGCCGCCTGAATTCGATGAGCTCGCAATAGACATAGGCGCCGACAGCAAGAAGGAGGCCGAGGAGATGGGGGTGAGAGTCGGCGACTACATCGTGATAGATGCTCCATACAGGGAGCTCACCAAGTACAGGGTTGTGGGGGCTGGCTTCGACGACAAGTCCGGCGTGGCAACCATCTTCTTGGTGGCAAAGAGACTCTGGGAGAGGAAATCTGAGCTGAGAGACGTAGCTGTGCACATCGTCGCGACCGTGCAGGAGGAGATAGGGCTTAGGGGCGCCTACATGGTAGGCTACGAACTCAAGCCCGACATTGCCCTCGTGGTCGACGTGACGTTCGCAACTTCGCCGGGGGTCCCGCAGGGGAAGGTGCAGGTCGAGCTGGGCAAGGGTCCGGCAATCTCTATTGGGCCGATATATCACCCAGATGTCGTCGATAGGCTCATAGAGATAGCCGAAGAGAAGGAGATACCGTACCAGAGGGAGGCAGATCCGAGGGGGGTTGGCACCGACACGTGGGCTATCCAGATAGCCAGGGGAGGAGTGAAGACTGCTCTCTCATCGATACCCAACAGGTACATGCACAGCGGAGTCGAGATGGTGGACCTCAGAGACGTCGTCTTCAACAGCATGCTTCTAGCCGAGTACACGCTCGCCTACGCAAAGTCCAGCTAGCATGTCACGTGAAAGACGGCCGCTACCCTTCTCCCCTCTTCCTTCAATTTGTTGTAGATGTCGATTGCGAAAGGCGTCCTCTTAACCACCAGCTCGGCGCCCAGCTCCTTGGCCGCCTCCTCTACCTCAACTAGGGGAAGTGCTCCAAACTGGCCGGTGCCAATCACGATGATCTCAGGCCTGTAGTCAGAGAAGTACTCCAAGATCTCCTTGTCCGTCAGGGGCGTGTGCCCGAACTCCCTCCGCATGCCTGCCGAAAGCTCCTTCCTCCTGGCGCTAATCTTGTCCGTGAGCACAACGTCGTGCTTGTACGTCATGCCGTCCACCACTATGTAGCCAAAGCCCGTCTTCTCCACTCTCATTCTATCACCTTAAGTCTCTCCAAGGATAGCTCAAAAACGGCCACTGGCGTCTTGATCTTGTTCAGCTCCAGGACCTCGGGGTGAACCTCTCCCACGACTCCGGCGCTCACGCCGTCGACTAAGACCTCTGCGGCGCGGCCTCTGAGCAGCGACGGGTGCTCTGCAGGTCTCAGCTCGAAGCTCACGTTCAGGTTCCTCAAGAGAGCGTACAGATCAGCCTGTATGTCCTCGAAGCCCACCTCGCTGTCGGCTACGGCTGCGGCTAGCCTCCTCTCATCCCTAGCTCCAGTCTCAGCCGTCTCGTCGGGGATGACGACGTCGCCGACCTCGAAGATTTTCTGTGGCAGTGGAGCCCCGATGTTCCTCGACAGGAACGCTATGAGTCCCGGGAGCAGGGAGTCTCGGAGCACGGTGTAAGAGGCCGTCACCGGGTTGGCCACCTCGACTACCGGCGACTCGGGTCTGTTGACCCTGCGGAAGAGAACCTCCTTGCTAGTCATGATGTAGTTGAGCACCTCTTGGTACCCCAGGCCGATCATCAGAGACCTGACCAGCGCAGACGCCTTCTCCACGGTGTGCCTCTTGCCAAACGTCGTCACGTGCATGGGCAGCTCTGGGGTCAAGTGGTCGTAGCCGAGCGACTGAGCGACCTCCTCGACCACATCCACCGGGTGGAGGAAGTCGCTCCTGTAGGCCGGTATCCTGACCTTGATCACGTTCCCCTCCGCCTCAGCCCCCAGCCTTGCCTTCTCCAGCAGGTCCACGACGTCCTGCGCCGAGAGGTTCAGACCCATCATCGAGTTTATGTAATCGAGCTCGACGGTCATCTCAGAGACCGAGAGGTCGGGAGTCACTATGGGGCCGTCAGGGTAGCTGATGACGACCGTTCCGATCTTTCCTCCCCTCTCAGCCAGCGCCGTCGCCATCAGCACCAGCGCCTGAGTTATCGCCTTCACGTCGGGGCCGGTGACGTCCAAGAAGATGTTCCGAGTGGAGGAGGTAACCCTCGTCAGCTCTCCGTTGAGTATGGGCGGCACCGAAAGCACGTCCCCCCTCGAGTCACGAAGCACGGGCACCACCGATCCGTCCCCAACCAGGTGCGCGTACTCCCTTCCCTTCTCGGTCCTCCTCAGCATCTCGGCAGCGGTCATCTCCTCGGTCTCGCCCAGGGGCACGAACCTCACGCTGTAGGAGGGCTCGGCCGCATAGGTTATCGGAGGCTCCAGAACGTCGGCGTTGTGGATGCCCATAGACATCTTGCGCCTGTCCCTGCCCAGAGTCTGGTGGAGCTTTTCTTGCGCTCTCATGATCGCAACCAGAGCAGTCTCGTCTAACTCAAGCCCCTCTATCAAGGCCCCGACGAAGTAGGGCCTGACCGCCTTGACCGAAGGATCCACCTTGACCTCCCAGCCGGAGTCGAAGACCTCGAAGCTGGGCAGCCCCACCTCCCTCCCTAGGAGCCCGCGGAGAGCCCTAGCTAGACCCTCCACGGCGACGAGATCCAGCCTATCTGCGGTGATCTCTAGCTCAAGCTCTCCGTCTTCCTCTCCCTCCAGGCTCACCTTGATGCGGGCCAGGAGATCCGCGAGCTTATCCTCTGGGATCTCCTCCCCGACCAGCCTGCACAGGTCCGAATAATCGACCGTGATAACTGGCATGCTCACCACCTCGCCGGGAACTCCCTCAGGAACTGGAGATCCTGGCTGTGTAGGTCCCTGATGTCGTCAATACCCAGTCGAACCATCGCCAGCCTGCCTATCCCTATGCCCCAGGCCAGCGCCTGAACCCTCGGGTAGTCGTAGCCCAGAGGGATCATGACCTCAGGCCTGAAGAGGCCCGAGCCCGCTATCTCTATCCACCCCATCTCTGGGTGCTTGACGTAGGCCTCAACGCTCGGCTCCGTGAACGGGAAGTAGGCCGGCCTGAATGCAACCTCCTCGAAGCCGAGCTTGTTGGCGAACTCCTTCAGGTATCCCAACAGGTGCCTCACATTGAGGCCCTCCGCAAGCACAACCCCCTCGCACTGGTGGAACTCCATTGAGTGCGTTCTGTCCAGCGCCTCGGGCCTGAATACCCTGTCGATGACGAATATCTTCAGCGGGAGATCCTTCCTGCTGGCCAGAGTCCTTGCAGACGCTGAGGTGGTCTGAGACCTGAGCATGAGTCTCATGGCGGTCTCGAAGCTCCACCTGTACCCCCAGCCCCTGGAGCCTGTCACCCAGCCGTCCTCGTGGGTCCTCCTAACTCTCTCGACTAGCTCTGGGTCAGGTGGCACAGGCGCTGTGGCTGGGTACGCTAGAGTGTATGAGTCGTGAACCTCCCTGGCCGGGTGATCTTGGGCCTGGAAGAGGACGTCGAAGTTCCAGAACTCCGCCTCAACTATGGGGCTCTTGACCTCCTCAAACCCCATGCCAATGAGTATCTCCCTGACCTCCTCTAGGAACTGAACGTAGGGGTGCGACTTGCCCGGGTATACCGTCGGGGGCGGCAGCGTCACGTCGTACGCCTTGAGCCTAACGCTCCGCCATGTCCCGCTCTCAATAAGCCCTCTGTTCAGCTTGGCAACCTCCATGACGACTGGAACCTTTCCGTGAGCTACCTCCAAGCCCAAGGGGGTCAGAGCAAGCGTGAACTCCGCCACCTCGTCCTCCTCTACGAGCCCTCTAGATCTGAGCCTGGAAGCGATCTCAGCCGGCACCTCTCCAACGCCTGCGGCGATAGACCTCAGCGCCTCCCCGAGAGGCGATCTCTCAGGAGCTGAGACCAGTTCGACTACGGTCTCGCCGTCCGACTTCTTGAATGAGATCCAGCCAGCCCTCCTGGCCTCGCCTAGAGCGGCGTCCAGTTCGGCCTTGTCCGCGAACAGGCCGCTCTCTCTGACTCTTGCCAGTGGAACAGATCCTCCACTCGTTCTCAAGAGGTCAAGCAGCCTTTCCTCAGGAAGCCCCTTGCTCACCGCATCCTTCCCTCTGTCCGTGAGGCGCAGCACCCTCTTCGCACGCCTCTCGACTAGAACCAACCCCTTGTCTGCCAGTAGAGATGCCAGAGCCAGTGCAGAACTCTTCTCCATGGGGATCTTGTCGACCTCGGCCCTCCCTCCTCTGGAGGCCAGGAGGCGAATGAGGCGCAGCTCACCCTCTGTGACCGACATCTCTCTCGTCACACGGGATCACCTCCAGAAGCAGCAACGCGGCCGGGGAGGCGCAGACGAGGTGAGATGCGGAGAACCCTCGAAGCCAGGCTACCCGCTGACCCTAGGAGCGGGCAGCTCAGGCATGCGTAAATTGGCAGGGCATCGCCTCCTCCCCCAGCGGTCGGGCCTGTCTCCAGCACTTAATTAACCTTTGGGGCCGCCCTCCATCAGACCACTCAGCCTACTCAGGATCCGCCTCTTCTCGCTCTCCGGCAGGTCAGACCCCCTCACAAGCTCCGTGAGGAAGGATATCACCTGGTCCATCCTCCTCACGTTGACTGGGAACGGCACGCCATCCTTACCGCCGAAGGCGAAGGAGTACCTGATCGGGTCCCTGCGGCTGGGCTCCGCTCCCTCAATGAGCTCGGCGAGGAGTGCAAGTGCCCGAACAGTCGCAGGTCCCACTCCCCTTATCTCGACGAGTTCCTCGTAGTTTGAGACCCCCTCCTCGTACGCACTCCTCAGCGCCGCCCAGTCGACTCTCCTCGGCATCACCAGCATCGGAACTCCTCCCTCCTCGCCGAGGTAGGGCGAAAGAGGACCCCTGACCGCCTCTCTGAGCATCCTAGAGAGCCTCTCCGGCCCCTCCGCTACCAAGTCCACCGAGGCCATCCTAGCCTCTTCACTCTCCCTAGCAGTCATGTCCAGCACAGCGGGCTCCCTCCTCTCCCCTACGATCCCAGC
>JAVCBV010000134.1:0-8264 GCA_037917695.1 Thermoproteota archaeon
GTATCTACCTTGTGCCTTATGGGGAGGACCGCGTCGGGAAATACGAGAATTGTAAGCGAGTCCATGATTCTCTCCATGATTTCCAGGAGCTTCTCTGCTCGCTCTGGTAAATCCCTCCTTAGGGCGTCCAGAGCCGCTCTCCTAAGTTCGAGGGCAGCGTCCGCAAGCCCAAGCAGGTACTCTCGACAACCGATGCCAAGTTCGTCAGGCCCGGAGATCTTTCTATTGGTCAACAATTGGCTCAATAAGACGGCTTCAACCAGTTCTTGTGCTGATGAGGCCAGTGTAGATAAGCAAGTTGAACGAGTCATCTCGTTTAGATTAGACGTGAACTCGCAGTAGGTTTTCAAACCTTCTCTTGCAAGCCTTCCAGCCTCCTCTGGCTTTCCCCTGTGGGCTAAAGACACCGCTTCCCTTGCCAATTTGAGGAGTTCTCGACTGAGCTTGATTGCCTGTTCCCTGGCCTCTTCAACCTCCTCCAATCTTGCTCTGCATAACTCTACGTGCTGCTGAATCTCAGAAACCATTGGCGATCGTTCAGTTCCCTCCCTCGATTCACTTTATTTTTCCCTCTGAGCCGACTAACGATTGATGGGAACAAGGGTCGTTACAGTCCCACCTCACGTCAGAGAACTCATGGAGAGACAGGGGTACAAGTTCGTGCTTAATCACTCAGCTGTTAAGCCCTGTTATTGGTTTCGAGAGGCTCTAATGAGAGGCAGAACTTGTTACAAGCACAGGTTCTTCGGCATAACTACATGGAGCTGCCTCCAAATGACCCCCACAGCGTCCTTCTGTAACTTGCAATGCCTGTACTGCTGGAGGCTGAATGCCAGCGATCTGCCGCCAGAACATAGGTGGAAGGAGATACCTGAAGAGAGCGCCACGTGGGATGACCCGGAGGCCATAGCATCGGAGAGCATTCGCATACAGCGTATGTTGGTTCAAGGATACAAGGGTGTCAGAGTGTTCAGAGAGGACTGGCTCCGCGAGGCTGAGAACCCTTGTCACGCCGCCATATCGCTCACGGGGGAGCCTCTGCTTTACCCCCACATCGGTGGACTCGTAGAGGCCTATTCGAGGAGGGGGATGACTACGTTCATAGTTACAAACGGAACTCTTCCCGAGAGGCTTGAAAATATAGAGAGAGAGCCCACTCAGCTATATGTGACCGTTCCAGCTTACAATGAGAAGCTGTACAGGCAAATAACCCGCCCACTGATCGTGGATGCTTGGCTAAGGCTTAACAGGACGCTGGAGCTAATCTCTTCCTTGTCCTGTCCAACCGTTATGCGAATTACCACGATAAGAGGTATGAATATGCAGCACCCCGAAGAATGGGCCAAGCTGATAAACAAGTACGAGCCAACATACGTCGAGCCCAAGGCGTACATGTACGTGGGATACTCTCGCCGGAGATTATCGCGCGACTGCATGCCATCCCATGAAGAAGTGAAGAAGTTCGCAGAGGAACTTGCTGAGCACACGGGTTACAGAATACTATCTGAAGTCCCGGAGAGCAGGGTTGTGCTCCTATCTAGGCTCGAGAAGCCCATAAGATTCGACGTCAGTTAGCGAGCCATTATTTAATGGATTCAAAATGGGGCGCGCTGTCGTGATGAGGCTTACCCTTCTCCTCGGGGGCATAGTGTTTGATAAGGCAAAAGAGAACCAGGCGATACTCGACGCATATCGAGACGTTATCATAAGATTGGTTGAGAGGGGCTACAAGCTGATAGTCGTGGCGGGTGGTGGCCGATTGGCTAGAGAGTACATAGAGTATGCTTCTAGGTACGGAGTTAACAAAGCCTTCCTTGATTACATAGGAATCATGGCGACTCGTCTAAACGCTGCATTGGTTATCGCGTCACTGTGGTCAAAGGCGTATCCAAGAGTGCCGGAAACGTACGAAGAGGCTCTTAACGGAATACGTAGCCATGACGTGGTGGTAATGGGGGGCATAGCTCCCGCTCAGTCAACTGATGCGGTTGCAGCCGTGATGTCTGAAATGGCCGATTCCAAGCTCATGATTAAGGCAACTGGTGCCAAAGGAGTCTACGATAGACCTCCAGAAGAACCAGGAGCCACGTTCCTTCCCAAGGTCACGTACAGAGAACTTCTGAGGATAGTTCAGAGGTATCAGTTCGAACCGGGGAAGTATGAACTCCTTGATCCCATTGCTATCAAGGTTTTAGAAAGATCAAATGTCAGGTGCGTGATCTTAAACGGTTTAGAGCCTCAAGCCGTACTTGAGGCTGTTTCCGGAGAGGAGGTAGGCACGGTAGTTGGGGAGGTTGTTTGACATGCGCAGGAGACCTAGACGTTACAGTTGGCGCTCTAGGGCAAGGCCTAAGATAGAACTCCCGTTTTCGGCGCGATTCACTCTGGTTGAGACGCTTTACGGAGCTATCATAGGCGCTCTGGCCACGGGAGTCGCACTGTTGATTTCCGAGTTTGCTGTTTGGGTCACTATCCTATGGATGCTCCGCGAGAAAACGATAATCTACACGTTCTACGCTCTGATGGTTACGGTAAGCGGGATGATATTGGCGGTTCCAATTTTCCACAGGAGAAGAGTTAGAGCGGTTGCAGCCATCGTTGTGGCAGTGCTCCTCTGGATTCTCCTAGTGAAGAGGTTCGATTTCCACCCAATACACACATTCTTCGGCGAGCTACCGTACTGAAGGGGGCGATGGAAGAAAATTGAGTGGTGCTCCGGCCGGGATTTGAACCCGGGTCTGGGGCTCGAGAGGCCCCTATGCTTGGCCTGGCTACACCACCGGAGCTCGGTTTCCTCTAGCAGGCCCACCCTATATAAAAGTTGCAATCTCTGACACTAGTGTGGGCGTTATACTACTCACGGGAGTTCCTGGCACCGGTAAGAGTACTATCGGCTCTATTCTAGCCAGTAGACTCGGATGTGAGGTTATAGAGGTTGGGAAACTTGCTCGAGACAGAGGGCTCACTCTTGGTTGGGATGAAGAAAGGGAAAGTGAAGTGCTCGATGTAGACGGTGTGAGGAGGGAACTTCACCAAGAACTTGTGAAACGTCGTAGTAAGGTCTGTGTCGTTATCTCCCTATACCCAGACCTCGTACCGCCTGAATTCGTCGATAAGGTAGTAATCCTCAGGTGTGACCCCGCAATTCTCGCGGAGAGATTGAAGAAGAGGGGGTATAACAAGAAGAAGATCGTAGAGAATATTGAGGCCGAGATTGTCGACTTCTGCTGGGCCGAGGCCTGTAGAGTATTTCCAGCGCACGTAATCTTCGAAGTCGATGTTAGCAAGTCATCTCCCCGAGAGGTCGCAGATCTGGTCTTAGAGATCGTCCGTGGGAAGAAGAAACCAAGCAGAGAGGCAATAGTCTGGCCGCAGGGCCCCTTGGTCTTGCAGTCGATAAAGAAGGATCCTTAGACTCTGACAAGATAGAACTCTGGAGCCGCCTCGTAGAGCCTTCTAATGCCGTCCTCCCCTATGGGGAATGTTGGACATGCCGGCGAAGTTACGACAATCCTCCTAGGACCCAAGTCACCTTCTACCGTGAGGAATGCAGTTCCTGGTCTTAACGTATGAATCTCAACGAGCCTGCGGCCACCTGAAGTAGAACTTGCTTCGAGAAATGGTCTTACAGCGCGTGCATCTTCAGGTGATCCGAGAGAGTGAATGATCTTGATGGCGGAATTTCGCATGGCGTGACGGGATAGCATGTGCGGAGCTTGTGTGATTGAGATAATGCCAACGCCGAACTTCCTGAGTTCCGATAGCATCCTGTCCAGCACGGTGGAACCCCTCTCGTCGGCTATGAGGGGCATAACCCTCTCCCCCTCCTCGATCAGGACAACTAGTCTGAGGGGCGTTCCCAAACCCCAGCCTTTAGCTGCGTCGTATATTCTCTTCAAGATCACATGAACGAGGAGGTCCCTCACGTCGTCCGATTCAACGCCGCCTAGCTCAATTGCAAGAGGATACGATAGGTCGTCTAATTCAGGCATGCGTTCTTCTATTAGGTGAGCTCGACCTTCTCCAGCCACTAATGGTTCAAGCTTACGAAGCAATGCAAGCTTGCTCTCCATTTCCGGAGCCGAACGTTCTCTATACTCGGACACCTCCTCCAACAGATCCGCCAACGTCGGATCTTCGCCGGCTGTCATTCGAAGTGCTGATTGAAGGCACCTGTGCGTTATGAAGCACTGGGAGGGAGTCAGCTGCAGAGCGTCCCTAAGGAGTTCTACCGAGATAGAGACTCCATTGGGGTCCCCAGCGAGTCCTTTGAACACATTTACAGACAGTTCATTCGGTTCGATTCCAATTACTTTACCTCCAAGCCTCAAGACGAAGCCTGCGTACTCGTTGTGGTGATCAAGAACGAGAAATGGTATGCCGAACTCAGACCACAGCTTCTCGCATAGTGACATAGCCGTCGTCGTCTTGCCAGACCCAGTCCTGCCGATTATCAAGACGTGCTTGGAAAACATTGACAGCGGTATCCAGACGCTCTTTCCCTCAGAATCTCTACCTATGGCTACCCGGGGACCTCCTGGCTCGTCTAAAAGGGCTGCAGGCCGCAATGTGGCGACAGGGACGTCCCTAAGAGCAGGAGCCGGGGCAAGTCTGAGGCTTGGTAGGAACCCTACAATCCTCCTGCTCATCGCGTTTTCTTCTCTAACCTCAAAGGACTTGCTTAACATGCTCTTTATGGCGCTCGCTGCAGCATTCAAAAGAGCAGATGCGTGTTCTCTGCTGATTCCAGAATGATCTACCCAGAGCGCCAAGTACAGAGGGGATGCCCACGAAGATTGAATGCACTGAAACAGGAGCGCGTTCACCCCCAGAGACTCGGTAAGGACCGCCAGGCTCTTACCATCAACAGCCTCCACCCTATTCGGATTTCTCGGGACTAGGGCCAGAACCCTTAGGCGTAGGTTCGATTGACGGGGGTTCAGGGCTCTGCTGGGTGCGAGTCGCAGATAGCCTTTCCTACCGATCACAAAGACCGTCACCAGCAATAGAAGTGTGATCCCGGCTGCGAGCGCCGCAAAGTATAGGTTAGCCGCCAGCCAATCCGTGTAGACCTTCTTTCTCACTTCGTTTAGTATGACCAGGGCGATGAGAGTTAGGATGGCTGCATCAGACCGATCCACCTGAACTCCCCTCTGCCTTGCTTGCTTGAATGTATGCCAAAGCTGTAGATTCGCCTTCTTAGTGCAGAGTGACTAATCCCTGCGGCTTTGGCTATTGCTTCTTGGGTTATGGCCCTCATCCCCAAGAACTTTGCCGTTAGCCAGACAGACGCAGCCGCCGTTACTAGAGGACTCTTGCCTGCTAGTAGACCCCTGTACCGCGTTTCCAGCCGTTTGGACATATCGATTGCTTTGACCTCTAGCCTCAGCAGCGCCGTCTCTAAGAGTTCTCCGTAGTCTCTCTTCAGCTTCGCGGTGGTCTCCTGATCCCTCCTCAAGCCTGCGATTATGAAGGGAATGTAGTTAGGGGATTTGGTTTTCAGTGAGAGCCTTAAGGATGAGGACATTTCGGCGGAGATCAGGGCCAACTTCCTGGCGTTTATGTTTATTCCGACCTTCCTAGCCAGTTCTTCCAAGACCGCAGCAGGGACGGCCCCTCCTAGGCTCTTGGAGAGTAGAAGCAGTGCTGCCAAGAGCCAATGCGGCCTGGATCTGATTCCTCGGTTATTGCAGTACAGTTTGCAGAGTTCAAAGGCGTCTTGGGCCGCATGCCGAGGGAGACTCAGCTCCTTGACTACAGCTAAAAACCACGAGGGGATGCTCTTAGAATCTTTTGCGGGTGATGCGTAGCGCCTCCTATGCCTAGCCGCGTATACAAACCGCTTCCTGTCTGAACCCCTTCTGATCCTGTTCGGCCTTACTTCAATTATGTTTGAGTTAAACTCCATGCTCACAAGTAAAGTGAGTCTCATTGTATTTATAAATGTAAAAAAATAAAACATTTTGAGAACTTACCAAATAGTTTTGCTCAGGTGAATATGCCCTTCACGTAAACGTAGACCTCGTCCCCTCGGGAGAACTCGGCTAGATCCCTAAGTTGCTTCTTCAACTGCAAAATAACAAGAAAACCGAATGCTGAAGCCTTCAAGACCTTCTTTCCATCGGACTCATACACCGTAGCCAGCATGAGTAAATCTGAACCACCTGGATTCTCAGGTCTTTCCTTTGTCACGGAGACAGATCCTTTGAATCGGTCTTTCAATCGTCTCTCAAACTCCGAGGGCATCTCGATTGATAGCTCGCCGTCCACGGGATCCTCTACCGTAAAGTCCACGCGGAGAGCTCCTGTGAGTTCGTCCGTCCTCTTCCCTGTTAGTTTGACGTTGAACTCCATTGCTTGCGATCCACCCTCTGCTGAGCTAAAAGTTATGGTGTCGGATCACTCTAATTGTCCTCTAGTGAGGCACTGGATTGAATGAGGCCATCCCTATCAGAAGTACTCAGAACTCATCTAGCCTTCAAGAGGATACTTAGGCAGGCCCTCTTGAAAGAGGAATTTGATGAAGACGAGCTGAAGTCCCTTCTCTACTACGCTCTGACCGTGATAGAAGGATGCTCAGCTTACTTAGGGGACGATCACACGCTTCTCTTGGCGTCGGCCGCCATCTCGGAGCTTTACAAGTCCCCCAGACGGCGACACCAGGAGATAATAAGAATCTCGAGGCTGGTCACGCAGGCAGTGTGCTCTCTTATCGAAAAATTTTCGGGTGGCCTCAGTCTCCCCTAGTGGCGATGTAGAGCTTTAGAAGCCTCTCGTCCACGACTATCATCTCTCGTATGTATTTTACGGTGGAGTACGGAATCAGTATGTTGCCGTCTCTGTCTCTCTTCAGCTTCTTTGTTAGAGCCCCTGCAGCGCCCTTGGCCTCTTCAACCACCAGTGAGATCGCCTTGCCCGATAGTTCATCGACGACCAGGTCGACGACCTCACCCAGAACTAAGCCTCTATCGGTGATGACGCCGCGGCCCCCCAATCGGCTAACAGAGTATTTGGCCACTTGCAAGCTACCTCCCGTGCGCAAACAATTCAGTGGTGGGCCGGGTGGGACTCGAACCCACGACCTCCGCCTCGTCAAGGCGGCGTCATAGCCACTAGACCACCGGCCCGGCCGCTGTAGGGAGGGGGACGTATAATAAACGTTTGTCCTACGGAGACCGAACTGTATCGAGCAAGCCCTCGATTAATGCAAACAGCCTTAGCAGAGAATTTACTTCCGCTCTCAGCTTCCTTGGAGACTCTGACTCGATTTCAAATGTTAGTAGATCATCTTCTAGCTTGGGCGAGGGAAGATAAGCGTCTGGCTCTAAGACCGCCTTGATCAATTCGAGGTTGTCCCTAGGCCCTTCTACAATGATCTTGACACGATAAATCAAGGGACCTTACCCCTGGATCCGCACTAAGCTAGCAAGAAATAACCTTGGGCCCGTTTCCTTTACGCGAAGAGGCGCGCAGAGGTAGAAGGAGGCCATTACCCTTCCCTCGTGGGATAGAATCCACAAGACGATGTCCGCGTCAGGAAACTCACCGACCTCAGACGCAGCAGAAGGTGCGTCTGCCCCGAGCCCCTCTGCAAGGACCTCCGCAAATTTCTCAAGGCTATCCTGCTGGTATGCCACTGCAAGTTCTCTCACGTGAGGGACCCTCTCGGGCTTTCTCCCAAACAGTTCTCGTCTAAGCGTAACCCCAGCGAGGATTATCTGCGCGCCGACCGGCTCTATCGTCACGATAGTCGCCTTGTAGAACCTGAGCAATCCTGGATTGCCCTTTCTCTCCCCAACTATTAAGACCCTGTCAAGTCCGAACTTAACGGCATCCTGTCTGAGATCCTCAAGGCTCTTCTTGCCTCTGTTCACTCGGACAGCGCCAGGTATGACGTGCGAGAGATCTCTGATCAGGGTGCGTGTGCGCTTCGAGGGCCTGCGAGATGTGGTGATCAGGATCAAGACGGGCCCCTTCTCACTGCTTCTCGGTCACCCTAGCTAGACCTGCCTCAGCTGTGGTCGACACGGTCGTTCTGGGCTTCCAGGCGCCTCCGGCGAACTCAAAGCCGCATTTGCGGCAGCGCCAGACCCCCAGCATAACTCTGCGGAGGGCTTGGACGCCGCAGTTTGGGCACTTGTATAGCGCCTTGCTCTTGGCTAGGACGGCCTCGTATTGCCTCCTAATACGGAGACCATATCTAGCAGTTCTCAGCTTCGCCATCGGAGGTCTCTTTGGCATTTTGCTATATCCCTCCCTGCGAC
>JAVCBV010000068.1:0-8171 GCA_037917695.1 Thermoproteota archaeon
CTGATAATGGCGTTGATCACCTCCGAAAGCATAAAACCCAACAGGATCGACGGCTTTCTGTCCAACCAAATGGGAAATCTTGTATGCGTCGACATAGGTGATTTTAACGAGGATGGGTTCCCTGATCTTGCGCTCCTGAGAAAGCAAGACGAAGAGCATATCGGTATATTGGAAATTGCACTGAATTTGGGAGACGGAAGATTCCACGAAAGCGGGTTAACCACTCCCAGCGGTGCCGGGAATCCCACGTGGCTTTCTATTGCCGACCTTAACGGCGACAGTCACCTGGACGTGGCCATATCCCACGATCAAGGCGATCTGGGCTTTGTTGTAGTCAAGTACGGCCTGGGAAACGGAAATTTCACGGAGGTTCCCCAGGTTTTGAATGTCCCCGGCGAAGGGGCACTTAAAGTTTTATGCGCGGACTGGGATTCGGACGGGTACTCGAACATCGAGGAGATTAGAGCTGGCACAAACCCGTTTAACGATCTCAGCAACCCCAGGCTCAACGCGCTCTACGGAGAGTCCGAAAGGTACCTGATAATTATCCAAGGCGGTCGGATATCCTCTGCGGGCAGTCTGCTAGCCTACCACTTGGCTCTCAGGCACGGGTACGAAGATGAGAATATCCTGCTGGCTCTGAGCGTATTCTCGCTGAGAACCGAGGAGGGCCTCGATGCCACGGCGCTCTACTGGACTCACCTCTCTCGAGGGTGGGCAGGCCCACTCTATGTGGGAATGTACATGTCGGACGTCCCCTGGGGCCGAAGGAAGCGCGCTCCCTCAGCTGGCATCATAAGCCCAGATCTCCTTATCGGCTTGGATTCCGAGGTAGATGACCTGCTGAGGGCGATAACAGAGATACCCGCAGACTGGAACGACATCGTCGTCGTAATCTTGGACTCGCACCACGGGCCGGGGCTGGACTGGGTTGAACTGATCCCAGGAAACCTGACCGCTCGAGACCTCGCAGAAGCCCTGTCAAACCTTACCTACGGCAAGTTGGTACTGCTTGCGAACGGCTGCAGCATGGAGGACTTTATCAGTGGCCTTATCGGTCTCAGAAACGCTCTCTTGATATCCACGACCGCTTCAGGGGAGCTTATAGACGGAGAGTTCGCTAGGATAATCGAGTTCCTGAGCTTTGCGCACTCCTACCCCTCCTACTACCTGCAGGGCAACATCTCCAAGGTGTCGCTCTCGTCTGCCGTGAACTTCTTCACGACTTCCGTCTCCGAAGATGAAGGCTACCTCTACCACCCGGTGTGGATCTGCTCCGGCTGTTCAGAGGACCTTCTCTGGGACATTAACCCCCTGAGGTGGGCTTGGCGGAGGGGGTAACAGTCAACCTTTTTTCCGCCTACTGAGGGGGAGTTGTGTGCAGGAGAAAGAGAGGGATCTACTAGGACCTGAAGCATTTTACACTGCTGTGGAGTACCTCAAAGGCTCCTTGGTCGGATCACCACAGCTCCTGACGAAATTCAGAAGGGCTTCCAGGCTCAGCCTGGTGCTCTCCGCCTGGCTGATACAGTCACTCGTCGTTCTGATCTCTAAGTTCTCACTTGACGCCTCGATAAAGTATCAGATAGTCAATCCGCCCCTGTGGGTCGCCCAGGTAGACATTCAGTTCTATCTCGACAGAACGATGACCCTCCAGGCGTTGGCAACCGCCTTCGTGGTGCCCGCCTCGATGGGTCTGCTGCTGCTCTTCCGAACCCTTTTGTCTTCCTACATAGCTGGCAAGATGGGGCAGCGCATCGAACTCTCGTCGTCAGCCATGGCAATGAGCACGCTCTGCGCCTCTGAGGCCCTGAGAGTTCTTGCGCTCTCTCTTTATCGAGTAGTCACCAGAGGCCCCGTCGTGGTGATATACGACCTGATAAGGGCTGACTCAGTCTGGTGGTTGGCCAAGTTGGCCGAGCAGGCACGCTCAATCCTCGACACCGTCTACAGGTTCGACGCTGGGACCGCGCTGCTGGTAGGAGGCCCGTTCCTGCTCTGGGAGATATTCCTCCTGTACAGGATCTTCAGATATACATTCAACCTGGACGCAGAGGACGCTGCATGGGCAACAGCCGCCTTGGGAGCGTTCCAAGTGTGGATGGCCGTTAAGTTTCCAATAAGCCCAGTCGTGCCTAGGTACTACCTAGACCCCTTTAACTTCAGGTTCCAAGCCCCAGTGGGAGGCGTGGGCTGAGCAAGAGGCGGTGGTGGGCATGGGAAAGGCATTCGTGCACGAGAAAGCCGTCGTCGAACCCGGAGCCGAGGTAGGCGAGGGGACAAAGGTCTGGCATTTCGCGCACGTGCGATCTGGCGCCAAGGTTGGCAAGAACTGCGTGCTGGGGAAGGATGTCTACGTGGACGTGGGCGTCGTGATAGGGAACGGAGTGAAGATCGAGAACGGAGTCTCCGTCTTTAGGGGCGTGACCATTGAAGACGACGCCTTCATAGGCCCTCACGCTGTCTTCACCAACGACAAGTATCCCAGGTCCTTCAGCACGGACTGGGAGGTCGTCCCCACGCTCGTCAAGAGGGGAGCGAGCATAGGGGCCAACGCCACAATAGTCTGCGGCGTCACGATAGGTGAGTACGCGATGGTGGCGGCGGGCTCGGTCGTGACGAAGGATGTTCCCCCTCACGGCCTCGTTGCTGGCAATCCTGCCAGGCTGATAGGATTCGTATGCTACTGCGGTCGTCCCCTTAGGGGAGAGCCCAAGATCGAGGGAGACGCCGCAAAGTTCGTCTGCGGACACTGCGGGAAGGTCGTGGAGGTTAGGCGAGAGGACTACGAGAGGATGCTAAGAGAGAGGCAGAGCAGGAGCTGATAGCTACTCTCGCACGGCCTCCCCAACTTTCGCGCCCGGCGAGACCTTCAAGCTCTCTCGGTAGACTACCTTGCCTATCCTGCAACCTCGGCCGATGTAGACTTTGTCTCCACTCACCTCGTCGCAAACGACGCCTCGCAAGTAGACGACCCGCCCCTCGATTCTTTTTGCGTAGAGTCGGCGCTTAGATGACAGCAGCAGGCCCATCAGGCCAAGCTTTCGCTTGATTTCGATGAAGTCTCCCTTTATCTCACCTACCTTGGACTTCCCCCCGATCTCTATCCTTATCTCTCGACCCTCGATCTTCTCGGCTCTGATTCCTCCACCCAACTTCACTAAGTCAGCTTTGACCTCTCTGACACGCACTCCGCCTGCGGCCTTGAACTCGGTTGCGGACAGCTCGCCCCTGACGCTAATCGCTCCGGCCACAGAGACTTTCCCTCCCTGGATTGAGGAGGCGCTTAGGCTCCCGGCCACGGACAGTTCTTCGGCGGACAGCACTCCGCCCACGCTTAGAGATCCCGCCACAGACGCTCGTTTGACGCTGACATCTCCATCGGCCTTAGCAGAGCCGGCGACCTTGAGGAGTTCCCCTTCGACGTACTTGCCAGCCCCGCTTATGACGACTGTGCTCTTGGGGCCACACTCTTCACAGGGCACTCAACCATCACCCCGTGTATAACTTGGCCGCTCCGCGATCATATTCTTCCCGCCCACTTGTGAGCGCCGCTGCCTACCTCCCTGATCGAACTCCCTCTAAAACTCCCAACCCTAGAACTAAGGCGAGTTCTCCTCCTAGGAGTAGGCCGCGCTCGCCTCTGCATCGAACAGCCCCGAATACCATGCCAAACAGCACTCCAAGCCCCCAGATGCACAGCGTTAGCAGGTCTACTCTCAGGCCCAAGACCTTCGCCGCAGATCCTGAGAGCCACTGCTGCAGCATCCCCCATAGTATGAGGAAAAGGACGCTGGGAGTGGCCGCCAAAGCCATCGCATTGCCGACAGCCCTAGTCAGGGTTGATCCCTCGCCTAGCAGAGAGATGTCGTGAAGACCATAGACCACCCTGCTCCCCAGGTCTGCGCCGCTCTTGAACGCCAGGAAGACGCCTATTGCGGCTGCGATCGCTGGTGATCCCGAAGCCCAGACCCCAAAGAGGCCTGCTGTGATCCAGACCGCGGTGTACAGCCTGTCGAGCAGGGTTCTTTTTGCCAGCGTCACTCCTACCAACCGAGATGCCACTTTGCTGAAGAGCCCCTGAACGAGGTAGGCCGCTGAGACCACTAGGTTGGCGATGACGAAGATGCCTGTGAGTCCATACAAGATCAGTTGACTCGCTTCTACCATTGTCGCCCAGCTCTCTGTTCGAGTTACGTTAGGAGATAAATTTCAGGATATGCGTTCTCTCATGGGACCCTCTTTTTTGTTGTGCGAGCTGAGTACAAACTTGCCCCCCTTGTGTTCATGGCCCCTAGCTCCATGAAGTATAGCGACGAGTACGCTCCGACTGCCGAGTTGAAGGGCGCCATGAGCGCCCAGGTCGCCCCCATGACGACCGTGTTCCTCCTGAGCCTACCTGCACCTGCGTTGGCGCCAGCCAAGTCTGGGGCCCCTCACTAAACATCCTCCTCAACTTGCCCGTAGACCGCGTTAAAAAAGCCACCTGGTCTCGAGAACAAGCTAGGTGCCTAAGGGTGCCTGGGCTCGACGAGCAGAGGAGGATTCGGCTCAGCAAGCTTCTGAGCCTGATCTTGAGACACAAGCCTGAGCTAGTCGGAGTGAGGCTCGATAGAGAGGGATTCGCGGACGTCGAGATCCCTGAACTTGCTAGGAGGATCTCAAAGCTCAGAGGGATGTCGTGGGTGGAGCCTGAGCACATCCTAGAAGTCGTAAGGCTCGACCCGAAGGGGCGATTCGAGGTTAGGGGGAACAGGATTAGAGCGACGTACGGTCACAGCCTGCCCGTTGAGCCTGTGGGCGAGCCAACTCGCGAGGTTCCAGACGTACTGTATCACGGCACGACGGAGCAGGCCCTAAACAGAATCCTGAGAGAGGGCATCAAGCCGATGGGTAGGAGGTTCGTCCACCTGACCACGAATCCACAGGACGCACTCATCGTTGCGCGCAGACACGGAGAGCGCGTGGTGATTCTAGAGATTGACGCCAAGAAGATGGTAGAGGATGGTTTACCAATTTGGAAGGCCTCGGAAGTCGTGTTCCTAGCCAAGTTGGTGCCGCCAGAGTACCTGAGTGTAGGGAGGGGATTACGGAAAAAAGTTTAAGGTGTTATCTCTATGTCCGCGGGAAAATACATTTATATTACGGAAGCGAAACTATTCGGGCGACGGTCGTCAGAAAATGACCCTGTTCGGTGATTCCGTTCTGGACGAATCCCTCTCTGCCGTGCGGCCTGGCTCCTTGAGCTAGGACAAGGACAGGGGCATAACCGTGGTGTGTTCTCAACTTGGCAGCGGGCGTTTTGGGCGAAACGCCAGGACCGCCTCGCTCTACGCGGACACTGTGATTCTTCTGACGATCAAAGAGGAGAATGACACCTTAGTTAGAGAGATGGCCATTCTAAAGACCAGAGTCTTCAAAGCGACCAGCAGGAGGTTTAGAATCGAGCTCAGAGACGGCGAGCTCAGGTTTGTGCCTCCTTAACTTTCGGCAGCCTCTAAGACTCTCTTGGCCGCCTCGAAGGGGTCGTCGCTGCCTGTGATGTACCTCCCGACCATCACGAAGTCCACCAACCCCTTCAGCGCTGGAATCCTCTCAGGGGTTAGACCGCCCGCTGCGCCGATCTCAACGCCCAGCCCCCTCAGATTCTCCAGGAGGGCCTCGTCAGAGAAGACTCCCTCATCTACGCCTCTGTGCACGCAGATCATGTGAACGCCGAGAGATGCAAGCTCTCTGGCCCTCTGAGCGGTCCTTCCACTCAGCCCGAGCGTGTCGGCCAGCACCCTACCCCCAAGCTTCTCGGCAGTCTCCACGGCGGATTTCACCGTCTCGTCTGGCGCCGCCCCTAGGACGCTGACGACGTTAGCTCCAGCTTCTAGAGCCATCTGGGTCTCCAGCCAGCCGACGTCCGCAGTCTTAGTGTCGGCAAATATGACAGCATGTGGAAGGGCAGACCTCAACGCTCTGACGGCAGACATTCCTTCGAACTTAATGAGCGGTGTTCCTACCTCAAAGTGCCTGAGTCCAGCACGCCAGGCTTCTATTGCTATCCTAATCGCCCTACCAAGGTCTGTCAGATCTAGCGAGACGTATATGTCCATGGTCCAGCGTGGCAGCGTCGGGCGAACAATATATTTGGTAGCAGGGTGAGCTGCGGGGATGTCTCCTGGGAGTCAGGGATAGGGCTCTGCGGTTAACAGAGGCTCTAGAGGAGAACTTATCCCACTTGGACGAGGAGCAGGTCGAGAGGCTTACCTCATCCATCTTGAGGACCCTCGGCGACAGGAGGATCTTCGTGGTCGGAGCGGGCAGGTCTGGTCTGGTGGCCAAGGCCTTCGCCATGAGGCTGATGCACCTTGGCTTTGCCGTTCATGTGGTGGGCGAGACCACCACGCCGAGGATGGATCCCGGCGACCTGTTGATCGTGATAAGCGGCTCAGGCGAGACCCTCTACCCCGCCACGATAGCAAAGGAGGCCAAGAAGCTCGGCGGCGTAGTGGCGGCGATAACCAGCTACCCAGAGTCTACGATAGGCAAGCTCGCGGACGTCGTCGTGACGATAGGCGGGAGGATAATGCCTGAGAGCACAGCCGACTACGAGTCCAGACAGATCATGGGGATTCACGAGCCCTTGACACCGCTTGGAACGCTATTCGAACTCTCCACGATGGTTTTCTGCGACGCGCTGATATCCGACCTGGCCCACAGGCTTGGGAAGACTGAGGAAGACATAGCCCGAAGGCACGCAAGCCTAGAGTGAGCTACCTTGGCCCCTCGAAGTGAGCGCGGTATACCTCGGCTTTCCTGAGGACCTTTTCGACCTCTCTCTTGATCCTATTCACCTCTTGTTCTGTGACACGTCTGGCGACCTTAGCCGGGACTCCAACTACGAGCGTCCGGGGCTCAACGACCGTACCGGGTAGGACTACGGCTCCAGCGCCAACGATAGCCTCTCTTCCAATGACGGCCCCATCCAGCACTATGGCCCCAATTCCGACCAGTGCGCCCTCCTCTACCACGGCGCCGTGGACGGTCGAGCAGTGAGAGATCAGGGCGCCCGGACCTATTGAGACTGGATGGCCCTCTGGGGCCTCTACAAGGCACTGCTCTAGGATGACGGAGCCCTCTAGTACTCTCACCGGCTCATCGTCCCCTCTCAGGATCGCGCCGAAGAGCACAGCGCACCTCGGACCTACCTCCACGTCCCCAGCCAGTCTCGCCCCTGGATCTACGTAGGCCGATGGGTGCACTCTTGGCCTCTTGTCTCCGAATGGAACGAGGGACAAGTCAATCCCCTAGCCCAGCTCCCTCCCGAACACCTTGCTGTATAGGCGCCTGGTGACCTCGATCGGCACCTCGTCCAACGCGTCTCCGAAGTCACGCCCGACCTGCTCCAAAGCTCTATCTAGGCTAACGCCCCTTGGGATCGCCACCCACGTGAGTTCGCAGTGCTCGTCTCCCTTGGCTATGCACTTAGTCTCTCTCGAGATCACGTAGTGTCCAAAGTCCTCTACAAGTGCGAAGAACGTGTTTCCAGCCGCTTCGTACGCTCCGGCGGGGTAGTGGCATATCCTCCTCCCCAGGCTCACTCCCGAGGCCCACGGCGACTTTGGATCCCTCACCCTCAGGTGGAGCCACCTTCCCTCCGGAGTCACGGTCTCCCACGCTTCAACTTGTGGGTCATTTCCTGAGAACATGTACCAGGCGACCCTGCCAATGAAACGGGCGGACCTGATGTCCGGAGGGTACGCCTTCACGTCCCTCTCAAGCTTGAGGAGGTAGGCGTGCCCCATCGTGTAGCCCCACTCGAACATCCTCTGGGGAGCCTCCTCAGGCCCGAGGGCCTCGGACATCTCCGCCACGGCCATTAGGTAGACCCTGTTCAGCGTGAACGTGTCCACGACGCTCCCGCCCAACCTCTTCCTGAGCTTGGCGGCGAAAACCGCCAGTGGACTGGACCTAATCAATCACACCACCTCCAGTAGGATGTCAGACAGGTACCCCCTCGCCTTCAGCGCCTCGAGTATGAGGCGGACCATCCCCTCGGGCATCCCGAGGATCATAGCAATCTCATCAGCGGTCCGCCTCCCGTCGCAGAGGGCAAAAACCCTCCACTCATCCCTCTCCAAATCGTCGAGGCTCGGGGGAGACCTAGAGGGGATGGGCCTCAC
>JAVCBV010000041.1:0-8009 GCA_037917695.1 Thermoproteota archaeon
GAAACGAGACCTACGCGCAGGTGGCCATGGAGGTGGCGCACAAGATCGTGGACGACCAGCTCGGGGACGGAGGGTGGACGTATGGCACCGTGTACGACTGGACGTCGGCGGGATACCAGACCATGGTCCTCAGAGGGCTAGCGGATTACTACAAGCTGACTGGAGACTCCTACGTCTTGGAGGCCCTATTCAAAGGGGCAGACTGGCTCTTCTCCAGGATGGGGGAGGACTTGCTATTCCACGATGAGGAGAAGACGCCGCTGTGGGGGAGGGAGAGCGCGGTCCACTACGCCTGGGCCGCGGCCGTCTTCGAGTACCTGGGGATGAGGGACAGAGCTGAACTCTGCCTCAAGTCACTGCTGGAGGTTCACGACTACGCTCCAACTCCAGAGAGGCACGCCGCCCCAATAGAGGCTCTGTCCCAGATTGCTGAGTGCTTCACGACGATCTACTACTCTCCCAGCTCGGGGTAGAAGCCAGCCAACCTGCAGACCAACCACGCTCATCGATACGAGAGCCACTTGGGCCTCCGCTCGTCAGCCAGCACCAGGGCGTCTAGGGCCGTGCGAATAAGCCCCTCCTCTGAGGGCTTGTGGAACTGTGTCTCCTCCTCTGCCCCCTTCACCGGGGACACGGAGAGGAAGACGCCGCCAACCCTGACCCTCTGCGCTTTACCTTCCTTAGCCAGCCTGGCATTGTACTGAGCCGAAACCGCGAGGACTGTACCCAGCTCCATCTCGGTCGCCAGGACTCCCATCCTCTGGAGGTACTCCAGGTACCTCTCGGCCCTCCAGGGCTCAGCTGCGGCTGGAGCCTCCTCCACCTCGTAGAGCGCGTCCTTGGCGTGTGTCACGCCCACGTGGAGGCTGATGCCGGGCTCGTAGCCTATCCTGGTAGCAGCCTCGACGAGCGCGTCTACTATACCAGGGTCTGAGAAGAGGGGGTACCTCTCTCCCGCAACCTTCGGAGTCACGCCGTCTTGCGCAACCACTCCCGTGGCGACAATGAGGTCGCCGACCTTCACCCAGGGCTGGAGGGATCCGCAGGTGCCAGGCCTGATCAGAATGGCATCGCCCTGGCTCAGGTCAATAGCCTCCAGAACCTCCCTGACCACGATGGCGGCGGAGGAGGGGCCAATCCCGGTATCTATGGCCGAGACGGGAACCCCCTCGTACTCTCCACTGACTAGGAGGTACCTGCCGTCGTGGATCACCTTGGCGTCGCTGAGGAACTCTGCGATCTTCTTCACCCTGACCCTTGAACCTGGCAGAAGGACTCTGTTGGCCACCTCGCCCGCGGCCGCTCCTATGTGGTAAAGCCTGCCCTTCTCATCTCGGAAGACCATATCTCAATCCTCCCGAGTCTACGATATAAGGTGTGGAAGCTGGAGCGCTCGAGCCTCCGGCGGGCAGATCATAACACTAATAGTAGAGAGAGTTGTTATCAACCGCGTGAGCAGGCGGGTCTTATTGGGCGTCGTCCTGCTGGCGTTGGCCGCCTCGGCAGCTTTTGCCCTCACATTCTACCTAGGACCACGAGGAGAGGAGACCACGCCACCACAGGGCTCTGAGGAGGGCGTAGTACTGCATGTCCTCACCAGGCACAGCGCCACAGTGATGATGCTGGCGAGGGAGGCATTCTTGAACTCAAGCTTGGCGAAGGAGCACAACATCGTGGACATCCGCTTCATCAAACCTAACCCAGCCCTGTGGGCGGAAACCATCGAGAGACTGGGGTACTTAGACGTGGCCTGGGGAGGGGGGCCGACGATCCACAACCTGTTGGTCGAGTGGGGTTACATAGCCCCCATAACCGACCCCGGAGTCTTGGCCGAGGCCTCAGCCATTCCAGACAGCGTTGGGGGCATGGCGCTGAAGAGGTACGACGAGCAGGGTCGCCTCCTCTGGGCGGCGTCTGCCATATCTTCCTTCGGCATAATATACAACGAGCCAGCCCTCCAGGAGTACGGCCTCCCAGAACCGAGGCTGTGGGAGGACCTGGCCAGTCCAGAGCTGGCCAAGCTCCTGCCCAAGCCCGCGATAGCATTCTCCAGGTCCACTCAGTCGGGTTCACACACGAGGATCTACCAGATAATACTGCAGAAGTTCGGCTGGGAGCAGGGCTGGGTCGTACTGACCAGGATGACAGCCAACGGCAGGCCGTACGGCGGGTCAGTCGAGGCCCTGATGGCCCTGGAGGGCGGAGAGGTCCCAATAGCGATAGGGATAGACTTCTACGGCTACACGGCTCAGGTCGAGTACCCGGGCATGAGATACGTCGTTCCCTACAACGAGTCCATAGTGGGGGGAGACCCCATCTCCCTGCTGGTCACCTCTGAGCACCCAAACGCGGCCCTTGCCTTCATAAAGTGGGTCATCTCAGTCGAGGGGCAGAAGATCTGGCTGGACGAGAGGGTCAACAGGCTCCCCTGCAGGAGGGATGTCTTCTCCACGCCCGAGGGCAAGGAGAGGCCGGACCTCGAGAGCGCGTTCGAAATGGTCTGGAGTAACGTGGGGATACCGTTCAACGAGACAAGGGCCAGGCGGACGTACTTCTCCACGGCGGTCTACTTCGACGCGGTTCTCTGCGATCCCCACGACGCTCTCGTTGAAGCCTGGGGCCTGCTCACGGCAGCCCTCAGGGAAGGGAAGATCTCGCAGGAGGAGTTCGAGGAGCTGGCCTGGGAGCTGGGCAGGCCTCTGAGCTGGGAGGAGAACGGAACGCTCGTGACGTTCACCGAGGAGTACGCCGCCTCGATAAACAACAGGATTAGAGACGATTCCGCCTTCCAGACCCGCATGGCCTCGATCTGGAGGGAGGCTGCCCAGAGGAGGTACGAGGAGATAGCCTCTAGGCTGGCTGGCGAGTAGCGAACGATATATTCTGACGGTCCTTGAGAGGCGGGATGAGTCACGACACCAGCTCAGATCCCCGGATTGTGGTCGCGGAGATCGCTCTAGCTGGGCTGGTAGAGGCGACAGCGTCGCTCCCGAGGCAGCACTCCAAGAGGCTCGAGCCCTTGATCGGAAAACAGCGGCAGGCGATTCCGGCCCTCAGGTACTCCTTCCTGCCCCCAGAGGAAGCCGTGAGGCAGGGCCTGCTGAGCCCGATTGAGGAGGCGGGCCACGAGCTCTGCAGCATGTGGAGCGAGCTAGCGGGCCTACAGAAGCCAGCCGAGCAACTAGCCGCCTCTTGGGTGAGGTTCGCTGGCATCACGCTGAGGGGACTGCGCAGGAGGCTTATCGAGGGCGAGCCTAGATTCGCCGACGCCGTGGAGGCGCTCTGGGCAAAGGTGACGTTCGTGAAGTCGATAGGCGATAGGCTCTCTGAGCTGGAGATGGATGCGGGTAAGGAGGGTAAGTTCAGAGTCGTCACCAACCTACCAGGGATCAAGAGAGGAGATCTGAGGGCATTCGCCGTGCTCCCACCGAGGAGGATAGGAGGGGTAGTGAGCCAGGGGATGCTGGTTGAGAGCGACGTGGAGGGCGAGCCGGGGGTAGAGCCAAGCCTGCGGGAAGGTCGGAGGGGGAGGTCGAGGCTGCGCTGAGGGAGGAGGCTAAGAGGCTGGGCGTGAGAATCTGATAGTCTGCCGATCAGCTTCGCGGCTTTAGATTTTCTTGTAGCAGAGGAACCAGTCCTTGCACTCGTACCCTGCCTTTAGCCGCTCCTCGGCGCCTTCAGCGGTGGTCGGGGGCTCCACGATCACGGGGTCTCCTGGCTTCCAGTCGGCTGGAGTGGCTACCCCGTGCTTGTGGGTCACTTGGAGGGCGTCTATCAGTCTCAGTATTTCGTCCGTGCTTCTGCCCGTGCTCAGCGGGTAGTAGATGATTGCCCTTATCCTCCCGTTGGGGTCTATCACGAAGAGAGCCCTGACGGCGTGAGTCGAGGACTCGCTCGCGTGTATCATGCCGTAGAGCTTCGACATCTTCATGTCGACATCCGAGATTATTGGGAAGGGTATCTTGACGCCCTCTTTCTCCTCGATCCACCTGATCCAGGCAATGTGGGAGTACGTGCTGTCGACGCTGAGCCCTATCAGCTGGACGTTCCTCTTCTGGAACTCCTCCCACCTCTTGGCCAGAGCGACGAACTCGGTAGTGCACACGGGCGTGAAGTCCGCCGGGTGGCTGAACAGGATCACCCACTTGCCACTGAAGTCAGACAGCCTGATTTTGCCGTGCGTGCTCATTGCCTCGAAGTCGGGAGCGAATTCCCCGATTCGAGGGATGCGAATCACTCCTGAGGGATTTCAGGGACCATGATACCACCAGGTTGCAGGTCGAGGGAGGGTAGTGTATAAGGGGTTCGGCTCGCTACTTCAGAAAGCGGTCGATCCTAGTTTGGCGAAGCACCTCTCGCAGGAGCCTGCTCTCCCCAATAACCCTTCTCAGGCTTACTCTGAGCTCTGAGAGGAGCTTAGATATCGCCTCGTCAATGGACTCAAACTCCTCAGGCGGGCCTGAGAGCGCCAGCCTGATGGACTCCCTTATCTGCCAGTTCCCAACCGGAGCGTAGTAGCCCGGGCCAATCTCCCTTATAGCCAGCACCGAAGCCTGCCTCTTCAGCCTGAAGGCCAGGTGCTCTAGGATCGGGAGCCTCATGGCGTAGTGGCCGCCGTCCATCACCGGGAATCCCCTGTCGATCGCACCCTCGTAGTTCGTCACCACGTGAGCCTTCTCACCGGCCCAGACGCTGCCAGGCATCCAAGCCTCGACCACCTCCAGCCTGTAGGTGCCCGGGAGGGTGAGGATCCAGTACCTGTTGTCTGAGAAGCTGGCTCTGTGCAGCCTCGGCTTCCCAGAGTACTCCTGCAGGTTTAGAACGGCCCTCTTTAGATTCGACCCCAGGACCGAGTCCACGGCCGTTATCGCCCACCTGGTAGGAACCAGCCTCCGCCTGCCCCTCTCCCCTAGTAGGGCTAGGCTCAGCAGGCGAGTGGAGTGATAGACGTCTATGCCGGACTTGTAGAGCTCGACCAAGACCTCTGCCGCCTTGGCGTCCGAGTCCGACACGGCCCTCTCCACTGGGTTCGGGACCTTGGGCTCTGCCTCTAGGTTCACTCTCTCGGCCTCCGCTGAGGGACCCGTGGGGGCCAATATCCCGTCAAAAGACAGCCTGGGCCTCGGAGGCTTGACAAGTCGAGCTTCTAGAGGAATTGAGATCTCTGACATGGCCGCCAGCTGCACCGGCTCCAAGACGCGCTCGTCTATCCGCTTGGCGTTGACCCGGAGGGAGGCGGCGAGCATCCTCGACCTTATCTTGATGATGTCCGAGAGCTTCCACCTCACCCACTCGCTCGGCCTCTCCGCGGTTGATGCATCCCTTGCGTCAGGCAGGATCAGCGGGGCCACCCTGATCTTTGGGTAAGACCACTCTCCCACTAGAACCGAGGGGGGAGTTCCCCCCTCGACCCTGTGAGCTGCCGCCACCCTGTAGATGGCCCTCTGAGACTCTAGCCTCTCTAAGATGGGGCACCTCTCTAGACCGCAGAGTCTCTTCGCCCCCTTGCACCTAACGCACAGCTCGCGAGGAACTCTCTTGGGCACTTTCCACTGACAACATGCGGGAGGCAGCGTAAAGGGTTGCGCCGATTACCAACAGACTGAAATCACTTGAAGTCGGCTGGCCCGATGCATAACTCCCCAGCAGGGGCTTTCGGCCTAAAAATGAATTTGAAACGATGGTAAGTCAGTCGACTCGGACTGTTCCTAACTCCACGCACCTAACGTAGACCTCTTTGAGGCCAAGCTCCGACTTTGCTAGGCGCCCGAGCTCTAGCAGGCGATCGACCTCGCTCCTCTTCCCCTCCCTGAATCTGGGGTCGATGGCTGTCTCTGATGGGGAGAACTGCTGGATAACGTATGCCACTCTTGAGCCCCCAGCCTGAGACACCTCTTCCCTGAGTTCAGAGACCACCTCCATAATCTCCCTCTCCTCCACAAGCCTAGGGACCAGTGTAGTCCTTATCTCAACGAATGGCAGATTCTCCAACGCCAACCTCAGAGTCTCCCTAATCCTCGACACGACCTCCCTCGCAAGGGCGATGCTCAGGCCAGCTATCCGACCGTACCGCTCGGGGTCGTTCAGAGGGCCCTTGATGTCAAGCGCTATGTGATCCAAGAGTCCCTCGTCCGCGAGGCGTCTCACGACTTCTGGGCGCGAGCCGTTGGTGGAGAGGCTCGTCTTCATCTCTGAGAGCTTACACAACTTGAAGAAGGCCTCTAGAGCCTCATCCTGTAGCGTGGGTTCCCCGCCAGTCGCGTGGACGAACTCCACGAGAGGGTAGGAGGCGGCCGCCAAATCTGCAAGCTCTCCAACCTCAACCTCTTTCGAGACCTCTCCGCTCACGACGTGCCCGTTCTGACACCAGGGGCACCTGAAGTTGCAGTAGTTGAACCATATCGTGAAGCTCGGCTCTCCCAGCACGTCGACAAGCGACAGGTCCTTCCAGCCCGCGACTCTAGCCCTCACACTCCTGAGCCTCTCAACCTCGGCCTGGCTCAAGTCAGCTCAACCTGTACTGAATCCTCTGCCTGAACTCAGCAAGCTTACCAGGGTTCCAGGTTCTTATCGGCCTGTAGTACCCCACTATCCTGCTCCAGACGTCCACTCTGCCTCCGCCGCACCTCGGACAGGCGTTGAACCCGCCTACCGCGTGCCAACCGCAGTCTCTGCACACAGAGATCGTGGGCGTGAAGCTCAGGTAGACCACCCTCGTCTCAGTCAGGATCCTCCTGGCCAGCTGCTTTAAGGCGTTCGGATCTGGGCTCTCCTGCAGGAAGAGGTGCATTATCACCCCTCCGGTGAACTCTCCCTGGACCTCGCCCTCCCAAGCGGCCCTCTGGGCGATTGGGACGTCCGCGTAGTATGGGACGATGCTGTTGCTGTAGTATGGTGCGGGATCCCCTCCCGGGATCAGCGCGAGTCTGGACTCCACCTCCCGCCTGAACCTGGCCGAGTCCAGCATCGCCAGCCTCGTCCCGGCGGACTCGGCCGGCACCTCCTCGACATTGTACAGACACCCGTCCTGGGCTTCGAACTCCTCCACCCTCTTCCTGACGTGTGAGACGACCTTCTTCATGAAGGAAACTGCCTCCTGAACTCTGCCCCTGTCCAGGTTCTCCCACACATTCACGTCTCCTAGGAAGTTGGCAGCCGCCTCGGGCAGGCCCACGAGGCCGACCGTGCTGTAGTGGCCGCTGAAGTGTCCCAGGTACGTCCTAGTGATGGGCATGAGGCCCTTCTTCAGGTTGTCCTCGTATCTGCGCCTGAAGAGACTGAGCACCTCCCTCGCTACGGATAGCCTCTCCTCGAGCAGCTCCTCCAGCCTACCCCAGTCTCCGCGGCTCAGCAGCGCCACTCTGGGGAGGTTTATCGTCACAACGCCTATGCTCCCCGTGGCCGCCGGGATGGCCCAGATCCCCCTCGCTCTCTTCTCCCTCCTTAGCGCCTCCTCTACCTCCTCCCTCAGGGCCTTGAGCTCGAAGTTGGCTACCTTTTCGACGTCCAGCGTGAGCCTGCAGCACATGGAGTAAAGCGTCTCGACGTCGGTCGCGTGGCCGTTTAGCAGGTAGGCAGAGCCTCGCCTCGCCAGGGCCGTGAATATCAGGTCGACTAGGTCGCCCCACCTCCTCCCGAACCAGTCGAAGTCTCTAGTCACCATCAGAGTGGGAATTGGAAATGTGAACGGCTGACCAACGGCGTCACCCTCTATCAGGAGCTCGAATATCGCTCTAGCCACCATCTGGGCCTCATCCACGTAGTCTCCCAGCCTCCCGACGACCTTGCCCCCAACTATGGCGTCCTGGTCGAGGAAGCGCCTGTTCGTATCGAGGAGAATCGTCACGTTGGTGAACGCTGACTGAAAGCCCAGCCTCGTTGGATAGTTTAGGTCGAAGAGCATCCGCTGAACGGTCTGCTTCACGTCCCTGTAGTCGCGTCCGTCGTGCCTGACGAACGGCGCGGCGTGCAGATCGAACGCAGAGACAGCCTCGGCTCCAGTCCACTCC
>JAVCBV010000132.1:0-8007 GCA_037917695.1 Thermoproteota archaeon
AACTTAATCTACTACTCATCACGGTTTCCGATCGCGTCTATGCTAGATCTCACCGCTTTTATCTCTACGATAACATTTCTACTCATATCCGAGCTAGGTGACAAAACTCAACTCGTTGCATTGCTTATATCCTCTTTAGATAGATCTTATCGGGCCCTTCTTGGATGCGTCTTAGGCTTTACTCTCGTAAATGTAGCAACTCTGGCTCTAGGCGGGTTGTCGTCCAAAATCCTCCCTTACCCACTGATTAAGCTCCTGTCAGCCATAGTCTTCCTAACCTTTGGAATCCTAGCTCTAAGAGCAAGCTCGCGAGTTGAGACCCTGAAGGGAAAAGGGCTCATTGCCTCCTTAATGCTTGTGGCCTCCATGGAACTAGGCGACAAAACAAACCTAGCTGTCTTAGCGCTGACCGCTTACTTCAGAACTCCTTTTGAAGTACTGCTGGGCCTCTTGGTAGCAGCCCTTCTCCTCATGGGTTCTGCCTTCATTCTGGGCTCCTCGCTAGCTAGGATACTCTCCCCATCCAAGCTTAGACTGTTGTCTGCTGTGGCCTTTCTTGGAGTAGGTCTGTACATGCTCGCTGACTTGACGATCTCTCGAATGTAGTACCCTCAGGAATGTAATGAGAGGGGAGAAAGCTCAGGGCCCGCCAAACTGAGTTTGATCGATATTCTTCTCAGCTGGCTTCTGGAAGAGTTCTTCAGACATCCAGTATCACTCGAGCCACCCAACGGCCATCTGCTTGAGACACGTCTAGCCCGTGGTACGTTACGGCCTTGATCTCGGTCTTGGCCTCGTGTCTCTCTGGATCAATCTCTTCTCCAAGAGCTGACGCCTCGAGCCGGAAGCCCTCGTCGCTCTTCGATATGCTCACTTCGAACTCTGAGAAGACAAGTCCTTCTGTGTCTGTTATGAACAGGAGCTCTGCTAGCCAGTCGTGGAGCAGAATGTCAAGCTGAGGAGCCTCCAGCTTTACATCTCGCCTCAGCTTGGGTGATACCCTTTCTATCTCGACCATAGAGGAATACATTGCTCTAGCCGCCTGTCTGAAGAGCTCCTCTAGGGTCTCACCCCAGGCTTCAAAGGCTATATCTCCACCCAGTTCTAGAAACTCAAAGCCCCCCATCGGTGTCCCCCCCAACGGTTTTCTAGAGTCCTAGAGTCTCCAGTAACGTAGAGTGTTTGGGGCGATTAATCGCGCATCACCACGTATGCATCCTCTACCCTGACCGTCCTCTTAAACTGGTCCACATCCGGGGAGAACACGCAGAACCTTCCGTTCACGATCCTAGTGTAGGATATTACAGTCCCAAGGCCAGTCTCGACATAATCTGCATCAGCCAAGGGGATCGGGCCCAGCACCGCCTTAACCGTAGCTCCTGAAGGTGACTCCGAAGAGGACAGCCTCAGGTCGTAGCCTTCTAGGGCGATGCTCGCAGACTCTCCTACGGCGAGTGTGGTGGACTCGCCGGTGGGTAGAGTGACCTTGATAGTCCTGTTGGCCAGCTCAAACTTTATCCAACCCTTATCCAGCATGCCCCCTTCGACCAGAGCCTCCTCAAGGGTCAGCAGGATCCCTCCCTCAGTGGCGGAAGCTGTGACGTTAGGTAGTTGTATCGTACCTCCGTCGACCGACGCGCAGGCGCCTAGGGCCGCCGTTATTCCATCTTCGGTCACTTCAATAACGAGTATGGAGTTGTAGGGGAATCCCTGCCTTGGGACTACTGGCCTGAGTTCCTGAACGCCGGGGGCGGGATTGGCAAGGTAGAGCGCCACACCCCCAGACGTTAGGTTCAAGGCGAGCGTCCACATCAGCAAGAATGCCAAGAAGGACGTCATGAAAAACTCCCTGAAGGCTTTGTACAAGCCCAGGTTTGAGATAGCCTCCTTTTTCCAGGTTAGAAATGCTACACCGACCACTATATCGGTGAAGAAAAAGAGGGTCAGGCCTTCCACGGCCGACAGGTTGACGAAGCCAGCGATGAGTCCAGCCGCCGAGAGCGCCAAGAACTTCAGCCAGAACAGGGAGTCTTTGAGGGGCATCCGAGATCGGGATGCCAAGCCAGGCTCCTCTTTAAAGACGTAGCTGGACCGACAGTTAAAGGATGTCAGCCAGGCTAAAGATGGCGGGAATTGACCTGCGGTTCGCTCTGCGAGAGATTGAGGATCTGCTTCCTCTAAAAGTTGAGAAGGCTTATCAGCTCAGCGAGTCCCTGTTCTCCCTCCGCCTAGGGCGTGATGTCAAGGGGACCGAACTCATCCTGTGGCTTGAGGGCGCGGTGTACCTGAGCGAGCTAGAGTGGGAGAAGCCGAAGGTGCCGTCCCCTCTCGCGATGGGACTCAGGAAATCGTTAAAGGGCTCCAAGATAGCTGAGATTCGACAGAGAGGGCTGGAGAGGATCGTTTCATTCAGATACGAAGGTGAGCGATCTGGCTGGCTGCATGTGGAGCTGTTTGGCAAGGGAAACATAGTGCTGACTGATGAGCAAGGGGTCATCCTCCAGCTAGCGCGGAGCCTAACCGTGAGGGCCAGAACCCTGCGGAGGGGCGTGAAGTACGTCCCTCCGCCTAACGATAGCGTGCCGCCCGAGGAGGTCACGAGGGAACTCCTGCTCAGGGAATTCGAGGCAAACTCCGAAGCTGAGGCTTGGAGAGTATTGACCTTCAGGCTGGGAATAGGGCCGCCTTACATGGAGGAGGTTGTTAGTCGGGCTCGTGTTGATCTGCGAGCTAAGCTCGGTGATCTTAGGGAGTATTGGGAAGAACTTGCCTCCGCCACGCTCGCCCTCATAGATCGCCTGAACCTCCCCCCGGAGCCGACCCTTTACTCTACCGAGGAGGAGTACGTGAACTTCTCAGCATTCCCGCTCAGCGTCCTCTCAGAGAGGTACATTGCAACGAGGTTCAATGGAACGTTCAACCAGATGCTGGACGCATACCTCTCTGAGAAGATCGTGGAGTCCGTAAAGAGGGAGCCCCCCACCGATAGAGTCCGGGAGAGCGTGGAGAAACAGTTGGCGCTCCGCAGAGAGTATGAGGCTGAGGCTGAGAGGCTTCGCGCGGCCGCTGATGAGATATTCGCGAGGCTGGGTGAGGTTGACCTGCTCCTCCAGCTGGCTAGAAAGGGCGAGCAGCCAGATGGAGTGGAGGTGGACAGGTCGCGGGGAATAGTTAGGGTGGAGACCTCCTCTGGACCCATCGAGCTGGAGCTGCGCCTATCCGCGGCTGAGAATGCGGCCAGACTCTATGACAGGGCCAAGAAGCTCGAGCAGAAGGCAGCCAGAATTGGGGAGATCATAGAGGACCTAAAGAGGCACCTCGCAGAGCCCCAGCCTGAGTACGTTGTCACAATTCGGAAGAGGAAGAAGAGGGCCTGGTACGAGAGATTCAGGTGGTTCGTATCGTCTGGAGGGATGCTCGTTCTGGCTGGCCTGGACGCTTCAACTAACATGGAGCTGGTTAAGAGGTACATGGAACCGAGAGATCTGTTCTTTCACGTGGACATGCCCGGTGGGGCCGTCGTGATAGTCAAGACGCGTGGAGATGAAGTTGATGAAGCAACTATCAGGGAGGCAGCCTGCTACGCGGCCTCGTACTCACGAGCCTGGAGGGAGGGGCTCTCGCAGGCAGATGTGTTCTACGTTAGGGGAGATCAGGTGTCGACGCACGCCCCTCCTGGAACATTCCTGCCTAGAGGCTCCTTCTACATTGTAGGCAGGCGCTCCTATCTCAGGGGGGAACTTAGGCTCGTAATCGGAGTGGTCGAGCATAAGGAGGATTACAAGGTGATTTCGAGGCCACCGAGCGTGGTGGGTCCCATCATAGCAGGTTTTGAAATCGTACCCGGGGATCTGCCAAAGGATCAAGCCACAAGAGTTTTAATCGAAGGTCTGAGAGAAGCTGTAAAGAGGAGGGGAGTGCCAGCAAAGATCGAAGTGGAAGATCTCCAGAGGCTACTGCCCTCAGGCGGGGTCAGGATAGTGACCCCAGTAGGTTGATGAGGGGGTTTGGAAATTGAGGTGGGCTTTGGTACCGCCCCCCGAAGAGGATGCTGTTAGCGAGGGGCTGAAAGTTAGCGAGGTGATGACTCCCAAAGTCATTGCGATCTCTCCAGATCAGAGCGTTGCGGAAGCGGCGAAGATCATGAAGGAGCACGACATAGGATCCGTCGTAGTGATGGAGGGAGGCAAGCTCGTTGGCATAGTAACCGAGAGGGACATAATAACTCGTTTTGTCGCCAAAGGAGATGGCAGGAGACCAGAGGACGTCAAGGTCGAGGAGATAATGACGAAGAACCCTGTCCTCATAGGGGAGAACGAGGATCTCATCGAGGCTGCCAGGGTCATGTCCGAGAAGAACATACGTCGCTTGGTGGTAGTTAACAGAGAGGGGAAGGTAGTGGGGATCATATCGGCTCGCGACATCGTTAGAGTGGCCCCACACGTAGTCTTCATCCTTCGCGAGAGGTTGAGGCTCGCGAACTCTTGGAAGGGCACATTCCCCGTCTAGACCCCCAATGAGGTGGTCCTCTTGGTGGGCAAGGTCGAAGATTACATGACCACAGAGGTAGCCGCCGTCACCCCCCAGGACACCCTTAGAGCCGTACGCAACATCATGCTAGAGCGGAAGATCAAGAGGGTCTTGGTAGTTGAAGGGGACCGACCAGTTGGGATAATTACAATTGGAGATCTCTCTAAGGCCTGGGCGAGGAGAGGAGCCCCGTGGAGGTGGAGAAGCCCCGAGTGGGCTAGCGTCTCTAGGTTTATGACAAAGAAACTGATAACGATCTCGCCACACTCCTCAGTAGTGGAAGCTGCGAGGCTTATGATCGAGAATAGGATTAGCGGGCTGCCCGTCGTTGAGGCCGAGAAGGTGGTGGGTATCATCACCAAGACGGACCTCATCAGATTCTTCGCCCAGGAGATGAGGGGGCGGTTCAGGGTAAAGGACCTCATGACGCGAGACGTGATCACCGTGAAAGAGACGGACAGCGTGAAGAAGGCGGCGAAGATCATGAAGGACAATAAGATCAGCCGCCTCGTCGTATTAGGGGGCGACGGCAGAATCGTCGGTGTCGTCACAGAGACTGACGTAGCATTCGTGATGCCCAACTACTCTAGGAAGTTTGTAATCATGGATACCGACGTGGGCCGGGCGAGTAGAGAGGTGCGGACGGCGAGGGTCGGAGACATCATGAGCAACCCGGTTGTGACCGTGAGGCCCGATGCAGACGCTGGCAAGGCAGCGAGACTTATGCTAGAGTGGAGAATCAGCGGGCTGCCTGCTTCTCCAGATGGCGAGAGATTAGCCGGCGTCATTACCAAGACGGATCTGGTGAGGGGGATCGTGATTGGTGCGAAGGCGTGACAAGCCCGTGAAAGAGTTCATGAGCAAGGAGCCTGTCAGCGTAGACAAGGATGAGCAGATCTCGGTGGCCCTCGAACTCATGAACCGAAAAGGGATCACGCACCTCGTTGTGCTGACGGATTCCAGAGTTGTCGGAGTGATCGCCGCCTGGGATCTCATGGAGGGATTGGGGTCAGCGAGATTCCAGCGTGTAGTCGGACGCAGGATATACGTGAGCACCCTCATGACCGAACCCCCGATTACAATATCGGAGGAGGACTCTCTAAACCGAGCTATTTCCTTACTCTACAAGCACGACATCAGCTTCCTGCCGGTGATCAACGACGAAAAAGTCCTCCTCGGCGTGATTACGGAGTCTGACCTAGTCCGCCTGCTGTCAGAAGAGAGCTCTCCGACTGTAAAGGACTTAATGATAGTCAATTACCCCAGGATGCAGCCGATTGAGAGGATCGTCCACGCGAGGGCGAGGATGTTAGAGACAGGCGCTAGAGCTCTTCCCGTGGTGGGGGTGCATGGTCAGTTAGTCGGCTTAGTAACTGATCTCATACTCGCCAACGCATTCATGGAGGTCAGGGAGGAGATCGATCCCAGGAGGATGGACGCGGCGGTGCGGAAGATATTGGTCGAGGACGTCATGATGGAGTCCCCTCCAGCCCTCAAGCCTGAAGACCCCCTTGGGGAGGCAGTCTCCCTTCTAGCGGATTCTGGCCTACCAGCCCTGCCCGTGATCTCGCCAGATGGGATTTTAGTCGGCATGCTGCCCAGAAAGAGCTTGTTGAAGCTCATCTAGCATGCTAAGTTGTCCAAAAGCATCGAGAGTATTCCCAAAGTCATTGCAAGCTTCAGAAGGTTGCTGACACGTGAGGCCGTTTCCGGCGCCATATTTCGCGCACTTGCGACGGCAACGACGAGGCTTAAGCAGGCCATCCCTGCGCCGACCTTGTAGATAGTCCCAGAGAGACCAAGAGCGGCGGGGACTAGCGTTAGAATTATCGTCGCGAGTGTGAAGGCCATCGTCAACATCCTAGCTGCAGCAATGCCAGCCACGATTGGGAATGTGCGCAGTCCAGCGGCGGAATCCCCCAGAAGATCTTCCACGGTCTTGGCGATCTCTCTGGCCATATTGGATGTGAACGCCATCGAAGAGTAATAGAGCACCTTGTCTGTCACCTGACCGGCTGCCAGGGCTCCGTATATTAGAGTGAAAGCCACTCCTAGGCTCACTAGAGCGTTCCCAGGCAGACCAGTGGCCTTTATCCTGGCAGCGTATAGGAAGTAAGCTAGAGAGAACAGCAAGGCTATCGCAGCCATGAGTGGGCCCAGCATGGCTGCTAGAGAGACGGCAAGCGCGGTGAGGAGTAAGTACGTCAGTACAGCTTCCCTTGGGTGAACTATGCCCCTAGGTAGGGGTCTCCAGGGCTTGTTCACCCTGTCTATCTCCATGTCGTAGAAATCGTTTATGGAGTTCCCAGCCATCAGAACTAGGGGAGGCACCACAACCGCGAGAGCTAACCTCAGGTCTGCTCCAGAGCGGACTGAAGTCCATCCAACCAGAGGTCCCACAGCCGCCAGGAAGGCATTCTTCGGTCGTATCAGTTGAAGGAACCCTCTGACGCGCTCAGCTGAGGGCATCGCTCTGAGACTCTCCGCCTCTTTATATTGGCTAGCCGACCGCTGGCCCCGATGGATACAGTGCGAGTGGGTGTCGTAGGCTGTGGGTGGTTCGGGAGAGCCCACGCTAGGGTCTACAGGACGCTCCCTGGGGTAGAACTCGTCGCGGTAGCTGACGTGGATAGGGAGCTAGCCGAGTCGGTGGCCAGCTGGTATAGAGTGAAGTGCTACGCCTCCGTTAGAGAGATGCTAGAGAAGGAAGAGCTAGATGCCGTCAGTGTCGTGGTTACACCGCAGAGGCTGGCTGAAGTTACGAGGGAGGTGATCTCGAGTGGAACTCACGCGCTCGTCGAGAAGCCTGTGGCAACGTCGCTTGAGGATCTGTCAGACCTCATCAGGCTGGCGGAGAGTAAGAGAGTTATCGTAATGCCGGGCTTCATAGAGCTGTTCAATCCAGGCTACAAGATCCTGAAGGACCTTATTAGAGAGGGAAGGCTTGGCGATATCTACGTGATTTCGGGGAAGAGAATAGGGAGATCCCCCAAGAGGGACGTGAAGTGGAAGATTGGGGTATCGCTAGACTTGGCCGTGCACGAGGTCTACGTGCAGCTGGATCTCCTCAGCGAAGAGCCCTCAAGCGTGTGGGCATTTAACAGGTCCGTGCTGGGGCAGGGGGTCGAGGACGTATCAGTCTACATCATGGAGTATCCAAGCGGCGTCGTGGGGGTCATAGAGGCGAACTGGCTCACTCCGATAAGCTACAGGGCCGTTAGAGTATCAGGTTCAGCCGCCAGCGCAGAGCTGGACTACCTCAATCAGAAGGTGACGCTCGACGAGTTGGGTAGGTCCACAGTAATCAGAGCTAGGTGGTCTGAGCCGTTGGCCGAGGAGCTTTCATACTTCGTCAGGCATGTCAAAGAGGGAAGAGAACCTGACCTAGACCTCAAGGCTGCTGAGAAGGTTCTCTCCGTTCTCCTGGCGGGCAGGTGAAGCGGACCTTGCCGCAGCTTGAGGGCAACCTCGCTGAGG
>JAVCBV010000010.1:0-7871 GCA_037917695.1 Thermoproteota archaeon
ACATGACCGGCGGTCTTGGCACCGCCAGCTCCAGTGCTGGTTTTGCTCTCTCCTCCAACCTTGAGAAGTCGATTGGAGGAGTTCTGCCTGTAACCTTGGCCATAGCCTTGAGCACGAGTCTGATGTTGAGTTCGCCGACCCTGGGAAGCAGCCCGCCTTCCTTACCTATGATCTCGACTCCCGAGCTAGCTTCCTTCGCTATAGCCCTCAATCTCTCCTCGAGGAATGGGTCGAGCTCTTCCACGACGAGGATTCTGCTTACCTTCTGCATGAACTCAGCTATGATGTCGCGCGGAAGCGGATGGGTCATGCCCAGCTTGAGTACGGGAGCGTCAAGTTCTAGGAATCTTAGAGCTTCAAGCACGTAAGTGTAGGAGACTCCAGAAGTGACTATTCCAATATCTGCCGACCCATCCTTGAGCACGACATATTCTGGGGCGACCTCCTTCTCTATTGATCTGAGCTTCTCGAGCAACTCGGCGTGGTGCTTCCTGGCGTATACTCCGACCTGAACGTACCTGTCGGGTTCAGAGGGCTTGAAAGTGCCCTTAATCCTCCTCTCGCGTATCTCGCCCAGCCTGATGGGAGCCCTTGTGTGGCTGACCCTTGTAGTGGACCTGACGAAGAAAGGCAGCGAGTACTTCTCAGACAGATCATATGCCCTGTAGACGAAATCCTTAGCTTCCTGCGGGGTTGAGGGCTCCAGCATCGGGAAGCCCATCGCCACAGCGTAGTGCCTGTTGTCCTGCTCGTTCTGACTGCTGTGAGCGTGGGGGTCGTCTGCGCTCACTATGACCAGGCCGCCCACAGTGCCTGCGTACGCGAGCGTAAACAACGCGTCCGAGGCGACGTTCACGCCTACGTGCTTCATGAAGCACATAGCCCTCAGTCCTGACCAAGCTGCCCCAATGGCAACCTCAGCGGCGACCTTTTCATTTGTTGACCACTCGAAGAAGAATCCTAGCTCTTTTGCCGCCTCGGCTAAGGCCTCTCCTATCTCCGTGCTGGGCGTGCCCGGATAGGCCGCGGCCACATCTAACCCGGCCTCTATGGCCCCCCTGGCTATAGCCTCGTTCCCTAAGAGAGGAACAACGGAGCCAGGAGGGGAGAGAAGCGCGCTAGGCATTGTACCAGCTCCCCCAGCAGCCGGGGGGGCTATTTGTTTAAACTTTGATCAAAACGGTCTGCTCGGCTCACAGACCTTTGGTCCTCTTCCACCACTCTACCATCGCGCAGATCGCTCCAACAGCCCTCTCGGGCGTTGGGTAGGCGGGGATGCCCCTCTGGTTGAGGAGTTCCGCAGCGCTCTCGGATCTCTCGCCTCCCATGAGCATGACTGATACTGGTTTATCGGAGACCTTGGATGCATTGAGTACAGCCTCTGCAATCTTCTCGGGGTCAGTAACCGCGGTTTCACAGTATAGCACGATCACTGCGTCCACTGAGTCGTGTTCGAGGGCCGCCCTAACTGCCCCCTCAAACTCCTCGTGAGAGGCTTGACCGGTGAGATCCACAGGATTCTTCGGGCTCCCGAAAGGCGGCATGTACGACCTGAAGGTCTCCTTGAGATCCTCCGGCGGGTCAATGAGTTCTAGTCCGCCGGTCTCTGCGGCGTCTGTAGCGAGCACTCCAGCCCCTCCTCCGTTCGTTACTATCACTGTTCTCGGGCCTCTAGGCTTCCTCTTCGACGCAAAGGCTCTGGCCCAGTCAAACGCTTGCTCAACGCTGTAGGCTCTGAGAACTCCGATCTGCCTGAATGCCGAATCGTAAACCTCGTCCATCCCCGCAAGTGCTCCAGTGTGAGAAGAGGCTGCCATGATTCCTCTCTTACTCCTGCCAGCCTTGATCACAACTACCGGCTTCTTAGGAGTCACTTCCTTAGCTACCTCCATGAAGCGCCTGCCCTCCTTGACCCCTTCCATGTAGATCAGAATCACGTCCGTGTTCTCGTCCTCCGCCAACCACAGGAGCAGATCTGAATCCTCGATGTCCGACTTGTTCCCAACGCTTACTATGGCCGAAAGGCCGATCTTCTCTGTGATCGTCCAGCCCATCAGCGCTATTCCAAGAGCGCCAGACTGAGTCACAAACGCTATTGAGCCAGGAAGGACCTCCGTAGGTCCAAATGTTGCGTTAAGCTTAGCTGGTGTGTAGACCAAGCCGAATATGTTGGGTCCAAGTATCCTCATACCCCATTTCCTTGCTCTCCTGACAAGCTCTTTCTCCAGCTCGTGCTCTCCGATCTCTGAGAATCCGCTTGAGATCACAGCCGCCACTTTGGCCCCTTTCTGACCCAAGTCGTCTATGGCATCGAGGACATACTTGGCTGGGATGGCCACGACGCCGAGGTCGATGGAGTCCGGCACTTCGGAGACGCTCCTATAACACCTCACACCGAGTATCTCGTCGCAGTGAGGGTTAACTGGGTAAATCTTGCCTTCATACCCATAGGTGAGCAGGTTCTTTAGGATCTCGTGCCCGATCTTCCCAGGAGTGCGCGAAGCACCGACGACAGCGACCGATGAGGGTCTAAACATCGCGTCCAATGCTCTGATCGTTTCCACCGCCTTACTACCTCCTCGTCGCTGTTGGCGCTACATGAGTAAAATCTTTTCCACCCACAACGTTACGCTCTTGAGAACTCTCTTATCAGCGTAGTAGCCCTGTCTGCAGCGTGATGTAGATTCTTGACACTCTTTCCCCTCTCTTTTATCTCGGTTGATGGCCTCAAGGCTATTCCCACGGCTACTGGTGCTCTATACCTCTCCTCGAGCACTACCACCAGGTCTCCCACCTCTATGTCCTTGTCGGCCTCTACGATGCCGGGCCCCATGACGTCGGCTCCATTTAGAATGAACTTCACCGCCCCAGAGTCGACCACTACGCTCTTCAGCTTCAGTCCCTCGGTTCTGATCGCTCCTATGAAGGGAATCACTTCGCCTGTGGCTTTCTGCACTAGCACAGGTTTCCCGCCCAGAAGCAGAACCCTCTCTGGGCCTTTTCCAGTCTTATACTCAATAGCCTGAAGCGATTCCTTTCTCTTTGGGAACAAAGGCGTGAGTTCCGGGTGCTTTCTTAGCAGAGAGTCTATCAGCTCTCTGCTTTCCTTCGTAGACAGGAAGTACCTCTTCGGCTTCGCAGACATCTGTCGATAGGTTTGCTTGCGGGTAAATTTATATTCCGGGAGATCAGGCCGTCCTCCGGTGCCCGGGTGGTGTAGCCAGGTTAGCATAGGAGCCTGTCGAGCTCCAGACCCGGGTTCAAATCCCGGCCCGGGCGCCATCTCCTCTTGACTTCTCGACCTCGTTCCTCCCATTTCGCTGGATTTTAGGCAACCCGGCGACCCGCTAAGACAGAATTCTTAACGCGACTCTCGCGGGGTATATCCCCCTCTCCGGCCTGCTTAGGTGTCAAGGGAGATCCCACCAAGGAAATGGGGCTGGAGCCAGCAAAGGCGAATTGAGATTGCTCAGAGAACTGCGCACCATCTAGATTACTTCGTACATCGTCTGTAATGTCTAGCGGCGGAGTCGAACTAGCCTTAGGAGACTTTATCAGCAGGGGCTGCATGCCGATTCAATGGGACCCGTCAGATTCTACTCTAAGTTGAGATCCGCGCCTCTCGCGGCTACCTTCGGGGATTTCATCCTACTACCAGGGAAGGCAACAGTCGAGCCTTCAGAAGTAGACGTATCGACGAGGTTGACTCCCTCTGTCACTCTAGCCCTGCCGATCCTCTCCTCCCCGATGGACACCGTGACTGAGGTTGACATGGCCGTCGGGATGGCTAGGCTTGGAGGCCTCGGCGTGATCCACAGGAACTGCAGCGTGAAGGAACAGGTGGCGATGGCCAAGGCGGTTAAGCGTGCTGAGAGCTTCATCATCAGTGATGTGGTGACAGTCTCGCCCAAGCACACAGTCTCGGAGACCCGCGCTCTCATGGAGGCTAGAAGGATCTCCGGCCTTCCCGTTGTGGAGGACGGGAAGCTCGTTGGGATAGTAACTAAGAGGGATGTTGCATTCGCAGACGACGAAAAGAAGACCGTCCGAGAGATAATGACACGCGACCTCGTTACGGTAGGCCCTGAAGTTACCCCAGAAGAAGCCAAGGCTCTCATGGGAGCCTATAAGGTGGAGAAGCTCCCTGTGGTAGACTCGGAGGGGAGGCTCTTGGGTCTCATCACTGCGAAGGACGTGTTCGCCAGGGAGAGTAGGCCGAACTCAACCAGAGATCCAGAGGGGAGGCTTAGAGTCGCAGCTGCGGTATCGCCATTCGACTTAGATAGAGCTAAGGCTCTGGATCCGTGGGTAGACATCCTAGTCATCGACGTAGCTCACTTCCATAACGAAAACGTGATGTCTGCTGCTGCTAAGATGGTTAGGGAGGTCTCTGCTGAACTCATTGTGGGCAACGTGGGCACCAGGGAGGCGGCCGAGGAGGCAATCTCTAGGGTCGAGGGCTTGGCTGGTCTCAGGGTTGGAGTGGGTTCGGGCAGCATATGCACTACCGGGGAGGTGACTGGTGTGGCCGCGCCTACGCTGTACGCTGTTGCGCAGGCAGCGGATGCGGTAGCGGCACACGGAGGAGGGATCTCCGTTGTCGCTGATGGAGGGGTTAGAGGCCCTGGGGAGGCCGTCAAAGCCTTGGCAGCCGGCGCTTCTGCCGTAATGCTTGGTTACGCTCTTGCCGGAACGAAAGAGTCCCCGGGACAGCCGATTATACTGGGAGGGCGAATGTACAAATTCTACAGGGGGATGGGGAGTCCCTCAGCCAGGCAGAGGAGGTTCGCCCTTGACAGGTACTCAAGACCCTCAAAAGAGATAGCTGAAGGAGTCGAAGGGCTCGTCCCCTATAGGGGGGACCTAGAGACCGTGGTCATGAAGTTCATTTCAGGTCTGAAGGCGGCGATGGGATACGCCGGTGCCTCAAGCATACGCGAGCTGTGGGAGAGGAGCAGGTTCGCCCTAGTGACCCAAACCGGACTGAAAGAGATAGCACCACACGGCGTGAGATCCCTAGAGTGGCACGTTGAGATGAGCTGAGGGATATCTGGCCTAAAAACGGTCTTCGTAGCACCCTCGGGCTGTTAAAACGAAGATATCACCTCTTGGCTGCTCGCAGGAAGTTCTCCAGGATCCTCACTCCGAACTGTGTGGGAGACCTCTGGATGGAATTGAACGCCAAAGAGCGCCCTTTCCTCAAACTCCAGCGCCTGAACCCTCCAGGATTCGCTCGAGGCAGTCACCAAGGCTTTGGGCGGAGGCTCAAGAACCTCGTCGTTGTGAGATTCCCAGGCGACGAACCTGCGTGGGACTCCCTCGAAGAGAGAGGAGTCTGTCAGTACCTCCACCTCTGCTTCGCCAAACTCCGGGACCTTAGCAGCCCCCACTCTTCCGCCCATGGCATGAGCTATCACTTGATGTGAGAGGCATATGCCTAAGAGGGGAATCCCCGACCGGACGAACTCAAGAGCGAACCCCATCTTTGGTAGGTCAGCGGGGACAAGCACCTTCACCCATTACCAGAGCATCTGCATCGATCTCTTCAGGAGGCGTGTTTGCAGAGATTGGCCCACTCTCAACCCCCAGCTCAGCCAGCCTGCGTACGATGAGGTGGTTATACTGTTCCCGAAGAACACCACAAGCACCTTCACTCTGGGTCACCTCACTCAAACTCGATGGTTGCTGGGGGCTTCGGCGTCAAGTCATAGTAGAAAGTCCCACACTTGGGGGCTGAGGAGAAGGTGAGATTAGCCGCCTCCTTCAGAATCTCCATGGACGGCAGGCAGGGCGAGGCGGTCATGAAGTCCTCTGTCATAACGGCCCTAGCGGCCACTCCGAACTCGCCCGAGCTGCGTCTCTCGACTTCTATAAGCACTCTAACAGCCCTTGGTTCTGCCCTTATGAGGTTCCTCCGAACCTCTGCCGCTCGATCGGGGTAGTCTATACCCGATACGGCGAGCATCAGACCAAACCTTCTCTGGTCTCCCTTGACCCCGGTTGCCCTAGCTGAGAACTCCCACACTTCCTCGACTCTAGCCGCGCGCTCGAGATCCGGTCTCCTGAAGCCCTCTCCTTCAAACACTGCAGCCAAGTACTGAGAGCACCCCAGCCCGCCGAATACCTCCTCGATCACTGAGGTGACTGCCCTCACGGTGGACAGCTTCTCGGGCCCGCACCTCCCTAGACACCTCACGAGCAAACCTGGGCCTGGAAAGGGCTGCCTCTCCGAAATCTCTCTGGGGATGCCCAAGCTTCTAGCAAGCGCTCTGACCTGATCTTTGTAGAGATCTACTAAGGGCTCCAAGACCCTAAACCCAAACCTCTCTAGCGACCTCACTCCGGCTTGCTCCAGCACGTTGTGCTGGGTCTTTATTCCCCCCAGGGTCTCGATCACATCTGGCGCTATTGTGCCTTGGATCAGCCATTTCACGCCCCTTTCTCTAGCTTCCTCCGACAGGACTGAGTAGAAGACCTCCCTGAACTTCTTCCTCTTTTCTTCAGGGTCCGATAGATCTCTGACCGCCTCGAAGAATCTATCTGACTTGTCCAAGATCTCTGGATCTAAGAGGCTCCGAAGCGAACTCGCCACTAGCTGGGCCTCTCTCTCCCTCAAGAAGCCTGTGTCTATCACGACTGCGTGGAGTCTATCGTCGAGAGCCTTCTTCGCAAGAACGGCCGCTGTAGTGCTGTCAACGCCCCCAGAGACTGCCGCCAAAGCCTCTCCTTTCACCTGCTCTTTGATCCTCTTGACTGTGAGTTCTGCAAAGGCCAGGGGATCGAACCCCGGCATAGATACTCACCTCATAGGATCAATATAAACGCGGCTGGCGGTGACTTCTGCCCGAGACGAAAGAGAAACCCGTGTGGTCGGTAGATGTCATCTAGAGGAGCCTCTTCAGTTAGTCCTTAGGCGTTTGGCATCAAGGTCTGCTGGTCCAGCCTATACGGCCTTTTCTCGACTGAGCAGGATCTTCAGCGAGCCTGAGAAGGGTAAACCTTACTAATGAGTCGTCAGCCCTTCCCACTCCAATGCATCTTCCAAAGATGCCCGCTATTCCAGCCCCTCAGAGAGTCTTCACAGTGGCCATTCGACTCTCTAGAGTTAGGGAGTACGCTTTCCAGCTCGCCTTGATCTTCCCAATGGTGGATATCATAGCTCCAGGCCTTTTGATGAGCGTTCGATCCCTGTTAACCTATATCGCCAATGTCCTCCTGACGGGTTTCACCTACTCCTTTAACGACGTGGAAGACTCAGAGGATGACTCCTTAGATCCTCACAAAGCCGAGAGGAATCCAATTTCATCAGGCAAGATTAGTAAGAAGGCTGGCTACCTGCTCAGCATCAGCTTCCTAGCCGCAGGTCTCTCGGTCCTGGCCGCACTAAGTTTAGACGCCTTGCTGTCAGGCTCGCTATTTTCACTGAACTCTGCTCTTTACTCGTGGAGGCGAGTGAGGCTGAAGTCGGTCCCTCTGCTCGACTTACTCTCACACGCTGTGGCTCTTGGGGTCCATCAGCTTGTAGTCACTTACTTGGCCTTCAGGCCGCCAGACTCCACGCTCATTCCGCTGGCCGCGATGGTTGGCCTGTTCTCTATGGCCAGCCAGATATCTCAGCAGATAAGGGACTTCGAGGTTGATAGGCTCGCAGGTGTGAGGAACACCACTCAGGTCATAGGACCTCAAAGAGCGAAAGCCCTTATGCTCGCTATGCTCTTTGCCGCCTCAGCTAGCTACATATGGGCCGTCAAGTGCCTGGGCCTGGATCCAGGGGCAGTTTACGCAGCTCCGCTGGGAGTGATAATGCCTCTGCTGTACTTCAGACTCACAAAAAGGATCTGAACTCTCGGCTGAGGGTTAGAGTCCAGCCC
>JAVCBV010000020.1:0-7745 GCA_037917695.1 Thermoproteota archaeon
GAGCTTCCTCCGCCCAGTCACAGCTAAGTTCCTTACAAGCCTCGGCGCCCCGAATAGAAGAGAGTCATAGTCTTGGCTGGCTGCAGCCCATACATCTCCCTTAGCAGCCATATAAGCCGCCTGGGCCTCTCCCTCAGAGGGAGCTTGAGTGCTGTCGAAATTAGTCTTGGAGCTGGTTACTTTATACAGATCCACGCTGCCACCAACTGGATGCAGAGGAGCCAGTTGTGCACCCTGATCATCGTCCTGCTCTTGCTGCTCCCGGTTTTTGCCAGTGCAAGAAGCGAAGCCGGTGCAGCCTGGTGGGACGAAAGGTGGAGATACAGGGTTCCCGTGAATGTCACGTCGGCTGGGGTCGTCACGGTCGAAGTCGATCCAGCAGAGCTTCAAGACAGATTCTTCCTAAACGACACGATAGATCCCCTATCGATTAGGGTCGTCGGACCCGCGGGAGAGGAGCTGCCCTTCAGCCTGTCCTTTGCCAAGGAGTTCGTTCTTAGCGACTTCGAATCCGGTGCGGTGACCTACGAGACTAGGAGGGCGCTAGCTGAGGCGTCTCACGACTCGATTCAAGGGGAAGTGGCGCTCAGATTCAGGATAGCCGGTCCGCGCGAGGCGTGGGTCGCCATCACCGTGAATACGAACGCTCTGGCTCAGTATTCCGGCGTGTTGTTCTGGGCCAAGGGCAACTTCACAGCGGTCCTGAGGGACTCTTCCCTCCCGAAGGTGCTTGGCAACCTCTCGGTCACATCAACAGAGTACAGGCTGTACTACATCCCCTACGACCCGGGAGAGGTCGTGTGGGTGAGGCAGTACGCTCTCTTCCTGAGTCCAAACGACGTATTCACTCCAAACTACGTGGACGACGTGAGGCTGGTCGGAGGGACCATCTACATCTCCTGGCAGGCGGAGGAGGCTGGCTCCCACTACGTGTACTTCGACACCGTAGGGGCCAACCTGCCTCCAACGTCCCCCGCTCAAATCTCGGGCCCAGAAGGTCAAGCGACTGTTGGCGCGCCGGAGGGATTTGCCGTGCTTCCAGAACTCTCCCCGCACTCGACGCTAAAGGGAAACGTGAGCGTTGAGGTCTGCGTCGTAGGGAACCTCACGCCGCTGAGGGCAGTTCAAATGAGGCTGGACTACGTGGGGCAGACCGAGTGGTGGGACCCCGACTGGGGTGTCCTGCTGGACTTGAAGCCTGAGGGAGGCTGCAGGTGGTCCGTGGAGTGGGATACAGCTCACACAACCTGGGACGGCCTGCACACACTCGTGATAAGGGCCTTCGAGGAGTCTGGGCGGATGGCGGAGGCTAGAGTGCAGGTCTGGGTGTGGAACGTTGAGAATGGAACCGTCATCGATCCCAAGAGGGAGAGCTTCACGTTCGTGGTCTATGGAGACAACAGACCATCCGGCACCGCCAGGCAGCCTGACGCATACAGGCAGCTGCTCCTTGACATAAACAGGCTCAATCCAGACCTGATCTTCAGCACCGGAGACATAGTCTACAGCGGCGAATACAGGGAGTACGTGGAGTTCGTCAAGGTCACCAGCGCCGTGAGGAGACCGATCTTCATAGCCTTGGGGAACCACGAGGTCTCTATCGGAGGCAGAGGACAGGAGAACTATCTACACTTCTTCGGCAAGCTGTTCTACTCGTTCGACTATGGGAACACTCACTTCGTGGTGCTCAACGCCAACGTGATTGGCCACCTCTACACGCTGAGCGAGGAGCAGATTGAATGGCTGAGGAGGGACCTAGAGGCTCACTCAAACGCGACGCACACGTTCGTGTTCATCCACCAGCCAGTCTACAAGTACGCTCACGGTCTCGAGGATCCGGCCGTGGAGGCTCGGCTCAAGGAGATATTCGAGTCTTACGGGGTAGACTGCATCTTCCAAGGGCATGAGCACATGTTCTACGAGGGCGAGAGCAATGGCGTGCACTTCTTCATAACGGGCGGTGGAGGAGCTGAGCTTGACCCTCAGTACCCAGCGGAGAACCTGTTCTTCCACTATGTGGTCGTCAGGGTGGATGGGGAGGAAGTCTCCTACGAGGTAAGGAAGCCCCTCATACTAGAGCTTCCGGCGGGTGACGGCGACGTGATAGTTGTTTACAAGGCGGACTACACCATCAAAGGAAGGACTCAACCCTTCGCAGAACTCCAGATAAACGGAGAGGAGGTCAAGCCAACCAAGACGGGGCTCTTCATGAAGAAAGTCAAGCTCAGACCCGGAAGAAATGAGTTCGTTGTGACAGCGTCCGCTGGCGGTGAGACGAGGACGTCTAGATTCGCGGTGGTCTACCTCCCGCCTCTCGAGGTCTCGATCACTCCGGAGCCCAGGCCCGGACGAGAGGTCGAGATTGGTGTGAAGTGCGCCGGCCAGCCTGTCCAAGGGGCCATGGTCGAATTGAATGGGATCACTGCCGCGACGGGTCCAGGCGGCTCGGTTAGCGTAACCTTGCCAAGCGTCAGCGAGCCAACTACTGTAGTCGTAGCAGCGAAAGCTGAAGGCTGCGCTCCCTACTCGGCCTCGATCAAGCTGGAGCCAAAGCTCTTACCTTGGGGGATTCCACCCATCTACATGGCCGCGGCGGCCATAGCGCTGGCGATCTTGGCGATAGCCCTAGTCGCTCTAAGGATGCTCAGGAGGCGGTAACACACACCTTCCCTTCCACATCACCGGGCGCTTGCGGGCTCTGAAGAGGTGAGCACGCCAGATTCCCCACGCCACGATGAGACCCCCAACCGGTGACAGAAGGATTGAGAGCGGGTTGGCGTCAACCTCGCCGCTCAGCAGCGTGAGTGACGCGTGACCCGCCTCCAAAACCAGCGCGACGATCGATGAAGCAAGGCTGTGCGTCGGCCCAAAGAGTGATGCAAACAGGAGGACTGGAGGAAGGACCCACATGGCCCCTACGAATGAGCAGGCCAGCAGAGCTATCCACCTTTCCCGAGGCGCGTCCCTCGATGAAATCCTGGCCACGGTCTCGAGCGCCTCCTTGTAGCCCTCAGTCCAGCAGAACCTCACTGCCCCCTCGCTCCTCACCATCTCGATGGAGTAGCCCCGACCCTTGAGGAGCCGGGCCAGATCACGGTCCTCCACAGTGGACCACCTGACGGCTTCGTGTCCGCCAACCGCCTCGTAAGCCGCTCTCCTCACGGCGAAGAATCCGCCAAACACCCAAGGATTGCCTCTCGGATCGGACACACGCCAGTGTGGGGAGAAGACCCTTATCGTGGAGGCCAGCGCGACCTCAACCGCCCCACATGCAAGAGTCCTGCAGACGAAGGTGGGAACCGCGGTCACCACGTCAAACCCTCCAGAGGTGATCTCTTCGACTACCCCAGCCACAGCCCAAGGCGCCAAGTTAGAGTCGGCGTCGACGAAGAGGAGGAGGTCCCCTCTGCTCTCCAAATATCCAATCCAGCATGCCCAGCTCTTCCCCACCCAGCCCTCTGGAGGTCGTGGGGCCCTGACCACCCTGACGCGGGGATCTCCAGAGGCGGCCCTCGCGGCGACCTCCGAAGTTCTGTCTGTTGAGGAGTCGTCTACAACTATCAGCTCGAGGTTAGGGTAGGACTGGCTGAGGATGGAGCGCACGCACGCACCTATGCGCTCCTCCTCATCCCGAGCGGGTACTATGACCGACACGAGCGGTCCTTCTGTGGCGCCACTCCGAGGGAGACTGCGCATGGTTCTTATCCCGAGGGCAGACCGCAGCATTAGCAAGAGGTGAAGCAACGCCGCCAGAATTGACAGAACCGTGAGAGCTGGCCACACCCATGGCGCGTAGGATGGGGCACGATAAACCGATTTCGCTCTCCGCCACGTCGACGGCAACCCTAGCATAGCGCCGCCACAATTTAATGTCCGCATTTAGGCCGACGACACGAGGAGTTAGCATTGCTGAGCTGTCTCTCTTCGACCCTCTTAGCGCTCAGGCTGCGCCTAAAGAGGCCCAGCCTCATAATAGTGGCCCACGGAGATGTCGACGGGGTCCTCAGCGCTGCCATAGCAGCCAGATCCGTTGGAGGCAATCCTGAGTTTCTATTCTCAGGGCCCCGCAGCATTCACAGGGCCCTCTCCCTGATCCCTCCGGGGCCTGGGAGGCTCATCCTCGTCGACATCGGAGTGAACGCAAATCGGCTGGACGAGCTAGAAGCACAGCTGGAGCGTCTCAAGAGGTCTGGCTGGTCGATAATATGGGTGGATCACCATCAGTGGCCTGAGAACGCCGTGGAGAGACTATCCAAGCACGCGGATCGAGTGATAGTGAGGCCCTCCCCGAGCGCGGCGAGGGTGGTTCTAGAGGAGCTCAGCGGAGACGGTTACTGTCAGGAGCTGGTTAAGATAGCGGATGACGCAGACACGGCGACATATCGGACCGAGTTCGCCAGGATGTTCAGGCCGCTCACCAGAAATCACAAGAAGAGGATGTACCTCCTGCGGGCGCTCCTAGAGGGCCGCCTCGAGGATGAGAAAATAAGGAGGTGGGGCATGGAGAGCGTGGACAAAGAGCGAGAGAGCGTCGAGAAGGCTCTGAGGACAGCCCAAGTGAGGACGACCGCGTCGGGGAGGAAGTATGCTCTGATAGACCTGAGGCCTCGCGGAGGGCCCGGCTCTGCCGTGGCGAAGAGGATGGCCGCAGAGCACGGGGTCGCCTTCTCATTGGTGATATACTCCTGTGAGAGGTTCTCCCTCTATGCGGGGACCGAGAAGGACATCAACCTCAGGCCGATATGCGAAGAGCAGGGCGGGGGAGGGCACCCTTACGCGTGCGGCGGGCGAATCAGGATGCCAGCCTATAAGAAGCTGCTCTGCTGCCTATTAGGCAAGAGGTACACGCCCGAGGAGATTCTAGACCTGATAAAAAAGGTGGAGGAGAGTTTCTAGTAGCGAGCTTCCAGCACCTCTCGCCTGAGCCCGGGGAACTTGGAAAGCCACTCTCTCCTCTCAGCCTTTAGCTCGGAGACCAGTTTGGATAGCGTAGGCCAGTCGTAGTGCCTGGCCGGGTTGAACTTGGATAAGTTGACTCCGAGAACGTATTCGGCCACGTCGACCTCAAGCAGAGGGTCTCGCCTCCACCTGACCTCTCCTCTCAGGATCCCAGCGATTATCCTAGCCATCTCTGGAATCTGCACTCTGAGAACTGGCTTCACGACTTGACTGCCCCTCCTCAGCTCGCCCACACCGCCGGTGTTGATGACGTAGACGGATACCGTGTCCTTGTGCCTCTTGAAGAACTCGTACATCCAGTTCCCTTCGTAGGCTGGATCTCCGATTATGAAGGGATTCGTGCCAACCTCTCTCACGGACTGGCCTGCCCTCTTTGGATCGGCGGCCGAGGTTATGACGCTCTCTCCGAGCGTGAAGGCGGCCGCCGCCTGCTCCGGGGTCAGCCTCTGCTCTGGGAACACTAGTATCTGCGTCTCAGGCCACTCGGGCACATCGATGAGGGTCAGCTCTGGACCCGTCGCCCCCTCGGGGTCGAACATCAGGGTTGAGAACATGTGGGCCAGCCTGACGTTGGCTCTGTTCTCCACGCTGACGTAGAGCCTGCACGTCGAAATAGGGGGGTTGCATTCGCCTAACAAGACCCGCTAATAAGCGTTACCACATATTTCATGGCTCTAAAATACTGCTTAGCAAGCCCCTCGCTTTAGAAACGATATTTCCAGGTTCCACGATTCCGACATCGCAGGCGTAGGCCGTAACGAGGTGGGCTGGAGTCAGATCGAACAAGCTGCACCTCAGCTCAACCCCCTCGCTCGGCTCAGGCAGACCCTCACACGACGCGGTCGCGAGCTTTACCCCCTCTCCAGACAAGTCGACCTTCAGGAGGTCTGTGGCCGAGAACAGCGGTATGCCAGCCTCTCTGGCGGCGAGCGCGGCGTGGAGGGTGCCAACCTTGTTGACGAGCGACCCATCTGCCAGTACGGCGTCGGCGCCCACCAAGATCGCGTCAACCTCGCTCACGAACCTGCCCACGCATGAGTCGGGTATCAGCCCGACGCGAATCCCGCGAGACGCGAGCCGCGCCGCCGTCTGCGCGCCCTCTCCTAGGGGCAGGCTGTGAGCCACAAGTACTCGGGACAGTCGGCCTCTGCTGACTGCCATCTCGAGGGCCGATAGCACGGTCGAACTCCTGCTGAGAGTCATGACAGACTCCGCATCTCTGATGGCCGAGGCTGCTGTCTGAGCGGCTTTGAGCCTGGAGTTGACCGCCAAATTCCTCAGCTTGATCAAAGGCTCTTCGGCGCGTGTGGGCCACTCCGGAAGGTTCCTGAAGACTATGAGGAGGTTCCTCAACGGCACCATCTCTGGATGAGACGAGACGACCCTCAATAGCTCGCGCTCCACAATCTCTCGGTCAATGTGAGCCGACGCGGCGGCAATGAGATTCTCCAAGACATTTACAAAGAGTTCCGACGCTCCTGACTTCAGGTCTCTAGCAGCCTCCCTCAATCCCTCAATTGGGTCTTTGCCTCCCGCCATCGGAAGCCCTTGCAGGCTTCCGGCGTAAAGGAATGAAGATTACGGCACCCGCGCGCCAATCGCTTCGACCGTTTTCACCGTTTCGCCACTGTCCTTTTTATTCGACCCGCGGCTAATGAACACTGCCGATAGCATGAGGCCGGTCGTTGCTTCTTACGCGACACACGCTGAGCTGGGAGGTGCGCCCTCACCTTGTGTGGCATAGTTGGCATTGCCCTCAGGGAGGGCTCTGCGGCGCGACTGCTCGTCGAGGGACTGAAGAGACTTGAGTACAGGGGCTACGATTCCGCCGGGATCGCTCTAGTAGACGGAAACTCCTTGACCGTACTGAAGGGCGTTGGAATCATTGGGGAACTCGAGAGGAAGTTCTCCATATCTAGCATGCCAGGATCTGTGGGCGTAGGTCACACTAGGTGGGCCACTCACGGAGGCGTCACCGACTGGAACGCTCACCCTCACGTTGACTGCAAGGGCAAGATCGCCGTGGTGCACAACGGCGTCATAGACAACTTCGCGGAGCTAAGGGAGTCGCTTGAGGAGAGGGGACACAAGTTCAAGTCGGAGACCGACACGGAGGTGGTCCCTCACCTTTTTGAAGAGGGGCTCGCGAGGGGCATGCCGCCCCTGAAGGCGTTTGCATGGGCTATTTCCATGCTCGAGGGGAGCTACGCCATCGCCAGCGTTCTGGCCGGCTCTAAAGAGATTTTGGTCGCAAGAAGGGGCTCTCCGCTGGTCCTCGGGGTGTCTGACTCGGGGAACATGTGCGCCTCAGACATAGCCGCCATGCTCCACTTCACGAACCGGTACATCCCCCTCAACGACGGAGAGATCGCCGTAGTCTCGCCGGAGGGAGTCAGGATCTGGGCGCTTGGCCCAGGGGGAGAGCTTGTTCCGGTCAGCAGAGAGGCCAGAGAAGTCGACTGGACTGCTTCCATGGCGGATAAGGGGCCCTACGACCACTTCATGCTGAAGGAGATCTACGAGCAGCCCGAGGCGCTTGAGCGGACGCTCTCACAGGCCGAGATCTACTCTGAGAGAGCAGTGGAACTCCTGCTATCCACCGTCGACTCGGGCGGCAAGATCGTGTTCACGGCTGCCGGCACGTCGTACCACGCCAGCCTCGTGGGCAAGTTCCTGCTGGCCAAGCTGGCCAGCATCCAGGCGGAGAGCTACGTCGCCTCGGAGTTCGAGGACTGGGCGCTACCGCACGTGCGCGAGGGCGACTTGGTGTTCGCGATCAGCCAGTC
>JAVCBV010000124.1:0-7730 GCA_037917695.1 Thermoproteota archaeon
CGCCGCCGCGGCTGCAATTCTCTTCATCCCCCTCGCAGCGACGCTAATCAGCGGCGAGCTGGGAGCGGTTGACTCAGTCAATGTACCGAACGCCGTGACTGACGCTGCGCTGTTTGCCTCCTCCATGATCTCACTCTTCATCGTATTCCGTAAGGTCCCACCCTCTGGCGGGCTGGTCGGGATAATCGTAGGATTCTTGAGGGGTGGATTTTCGTTTCTAGCTGCATTCGCCTGCTTCGACTTTCTAGACGAGTTTGTAGACGTGCCTGGGACTGCTGAGGCGCTGTCGGAGACCTTTTCTCTCACTCTAGGCTTGGTGATGCTGGCCATAGGGCTGTGGGGCGTCAGGCTCATCGCTCGCGAGGTTGTGGAGGTTCCAGCTCCGGCAAGACTTCTCATATGGCTAGATCCAGGTGAGGAGTACGCTCCGAAGCTCGTAAGAGTACTGTCGAGCGCCTTGGGTCCGAGGACTCTCGTTGCATTCACCTGGCAGGGGAGCCCCGTGGCCAGAGTGATCGCGAAGAACTTCCCCGATTCCATCATGGCCTACGCAAGGCGCGGGGTCCAGTCCCTCGAGAAGATATCCAAGAGGGAGTATAAGCTGGATCACAGCTTCCAGCACGTGTTTAGCCTGCTGGAGCGCCTCAGGAAGGAGTACGAGAGGCCACTCGTGTTGGTCATCGACAACATGACAGACATAGCCCTCGTCGCTGGGATAGAGAGGACGTTTGCGATTGTAGACGGGTTGAGGAAGCGGCTCGAAGAGGACGACGCGCTGATAGCCCTGGCCTTCCGCGAGACTCTCCCTCCGGATCGGGAGAGGGAGATCTCCTCGCTATTCGGACCCCTTGCCTCAATGAGGACGTGATAACGCCTCCTCTTTAGGTCGGACGTGCTGGAGACCTGCTCGTTCCTCATCCCAGTCCTTATCTCGATCACCTCTGGCACGACTTCCTCGATCAGACGCTCGGAAGGCTCTCCCAAGGTTACTCCCGGGCAGCGCGGGTCGACGTACACGTACCAGTCCACTCCGAGGTGAGCATACCTCGCGAACTCTGCATGCCCGTGCCTCGGCTCCCTGTAGGGGTGGAAGGGCCAGATCTTGCAGGCGATCGGCTTCAGGCCCAACTGCTGAAGCGAGCACAGGCCGTCGTCCGCAAGGAATATGCACCTGCCACTCACCTTCCTGAGGTACGGCTCGCCTGATCTGAACTCAATCGCGTCGTCCCCGAAGGCCCTAGCGATAGAGATGGCCTCAGCTGGACCGAGGGGAACCCTGAACACCAGGCAACATGCCCCACAGCCGAGGCACCGCCAGTCCGATACGAGAGTCCAGGGGATGAGGCGCTCCAGCTCTCCTCACCCCCTGCGCGTGGGCTCCAAGCCATATGTATGACAACTTTATTTTGACCACCCCTCCAGCCGGGCCAACCCCTGCAAGGGAGGGATGAAAGTGGGGGATCTAGTTTGGTTGCCAGAGTAAGGATGTCCGCCCCTATAGTCCAGACTCCTTCTTGTTGAGATCCCCCTCCTCGGGAGACCTCGCCATCCACGTGTCCCTGGTTTGCACAGAGTCTCTCCTGCCACATGAGATGACCCAAGCCGACAGGCTGTCTAAGCTCCTCAGGGAGATCCGCGAAGATGGCTTTCTCAGGGTGCCGATACTTGTGGACGCTAAGACAGGCACAGTCCTAGATGGCCACCACAGGCTGGAGGCGCTCAGGAGGCTTGGGGCCCACCTTGTTCCAGCGGCGCTCGTTGACTACGACTCTCCAGACGTGAGCGTCACGCCAAGGAGGGTAGACGTCCCGGTATCCAAGGCAGAGGTTCGCAGGGCCGCCATCTCAGGAGAGCTAATGCCTCCGAAGACCACGAGGCACGCTTTGCCCATCGATCTGCCGGAGATGGACGTCCCTCTGCGCGACCTGATGTTGGGGAGGTGTGAGGAATGAGAGTCGACAGGGTGAGCCTGCCAGTTGAGGACCTGCCCAGGAGGTGGTACAACATAGTTGCGGACCTTCCAGACCTGCCGCCCTACCTGCACCCAGCCACGAGGGAGCCCCTGAGCCCAGAGGCCTTCGAGCCGCTGTTCCCCAGGGAGTGCGTCAGGCAGGAGTTCTCCAAGGAGAGGTTCATAGAGATACCAGAGGATCTCAGGGAGCTCTACCTCAGGATAGGGAGACCCACGCCGATCTACAGGGCCAGGAGGCTCGAGGAGCAACTCCGGACTCCAGCCAGAATCTACTACAAGAGGGAGGATCTCAGCCCCACAGGCAGCCACAAGCTCAACACGGCCCTTGCCCAGGCCTACTACGCCGCCAAGGAGGGGCTGAACTACCTGACGACCGAGACGGGCGCCGGCCAGTGGGGCTCGGCTCTGTCTCTCGCCACGGCCCTCAACGGGCTTCGGGCCCTGGTGTTCATGGTGAGGATCTCATACCAGCAGAAGCCCTACAGGAAGTACGTGATGAAGCTGTACGGAGCGGAAGTCGTCCCGTCTCCCAGCGACAGAACCAGGGTCGGCAGGAAGTTCCTCGAAGAGGATCCAGAGCACCCAGGGTCTCTGGGAATAGCCATAAGCGAGGCCATCGAGGCCGCGATGTCAGACGACAAGGCGAAGTACTCTCTGGGAAGCGTCCTTAACCACGTCCTGCTGCACCAGACCGTGATAGGCGAGGAGGCTAGGAGGCAGATGGAACTGATCGACGAGGAGCCCGACGTCCTCATCGGTTGTGTGGGCGGAGGGAGCAACTTCGCGGGCCTGACGTTCCCCTTCGTCAGGGACGTGCTGGAGGGCAAGAAGCGGTATAGGGTCGTCGTGGTGGAGCCCAAGGCGTGCCCCTCGATGACGGAGGGAGAGTACAGGTACGACTTCGGAGACACGGCCGGGATCAGTCCGCTCATATTGATGTATACACTGGGTCACGAATTCGTTCCCTCGCCAATACACGCAGGAGGGCTAAGATACCACGGGGCCGCGCCGACCGTGTCGCTCCTGAAGAAGAACGGAATCATCGAGTCCGCAGCCTATCCGCAGGAGGATGTGTTCGAGGCGGCGAAGCTCTTTGCGGAGACAGAGGGCCTCATACCGGCTCCTGAGACGGCGCATGCCGTAAAGGCAGCCATAGATGAAGCTCTGAAGGCCAAGGAGGAAGGCGAGGAGAGGACGATCCTGTTCAACTACTCCGGACACGGCTTGCTGGACCTGCAGGGGGTACGCTCAAGTGCTGGGTCTTTGAACCAGTGATCTCCCGACTATAGGCCGGATGAACCTAAGAGGGACGAGGACAGTCCAGTCGCGCGAGGACGGGATAGACGAGTTTAGGGCTCCTCGGCGTCCCTCAGACCTCTTTCTCTGAGGGAGCCACGATGTCCGCCTCACCTTGAGCACGGCAAGCATGTCATAGTCCCCAGGTACTACATGGGCCTCCCCGACCTCTGGGAACTCCATGACCCCCTAACGACTCCCTTCTCCCTGCTGAGTTCCGTGGACGGCAGAACGAAGACCCTTGCGTACCTATTCATCTCGACATGCGATCTACCAAGGCAGAGGCATGGCTTGTCAGTTTTTAACATATCTAAGATCGGCGTTCAGCCGCCGTTCCTGCTCAGGCAGCCGGCGGGGCGCGCCTCCAGCCCCGTGGTGATCAAAGGAGGGCAATAGGAAGGGTTACCTCCTCACCTTCAGGGCTGACTCTATTAGGTCGGCCATCTCCCCGATGGACAGCACGTTTGGAGGTATCCCCAGGTCGCCGACCCTCTGGGCCAGCCTCGTTATCTGCGGGGGCTTGATGTAGGCCTGAGCCAGCACTTCGGCCTGCGCGAAGACCTCCCTCGTCGGGCCGTCTAGAAGTATCTGGCCGTTGGCCATAACGACAGTTCTCTCCGCGTACTTGGCCACAATGGGCATGTCATGGGTGATTATGATGATTGTGTGGCCGTGCTCCCTGTTCAGCGTCGTCAGGAAGTCCATGATCTCGATGGACTGCTTGAAGTCCTGTCCCGTGGTGGGCTCGTCAACTATGATGACCCTCGGCCTCAAGGCGAGTATGCTGGCAATCGCGACTCTCTGCCTGAGCCCCTTGCTCAGGAAGAAGGGGTGTTCCTCCCTATAGGACTCGTCCAGCCCGACGATGCCCATGGCCTCCTTCACGCGCTTCTCAACTTCCTCTTCGGGGAACTTCAGGTTCCTCGGGCCGTAGGCTATCTCGTCGTACACGGTCTGGTTAAAGAGCTGGTGGTCCGGGTTCTGGAAGATGTACCCGACCAGCGTCGCCAGCTCGGACATTGGCGCCTCCTTGGTGTTCCTCCCGAACACCCAAACGTCCCCGGTGGTGGGCTTGAGTAGGCCAGCGATGTTCTTGCTCAGCGTAGTCTTTCCAGAGCCGTTCTGGCCTATGAATGCCAGGAACTCGCCCTCCTCTATCGTCAGCGAGGCCTCCCTCAGCCCAACGGTCCCGTCCGGGTACACATAGCTGATGTGATCGACCCTGATCGCCTCTCCCACACGCATCACCTCCTCCCCAAGATCTCCCTCACGATCCTCTCGGCCTCCTCTATGGTCATGGGGACTGGACCGTTGTAGAGACCTCTCTTTCTCAGCTCGTCGGCCAGCACCATTACGTCTGGCGGGAACACGTCATGCTCCAGCAGGAAGTCAATGTCCTGAAAGAACTCCCTTGGCGGGGCGACCCTCGATACCGTGCCGCGGTAGACGAGGACCATCTTATCCGCCAGGGGAGCGATGTCCTCCAGCCTGTGCTCGATCACTATCACCGTGGCGTTGTACCTCTTCTTCATCTCCGTCAGGACCTCAATGACTTCAGTCTTCCCTATCGGATCGAGCATGGAGGTCGGCTCGTCCAGTACTATTATTTTGGGTCTCATGGCGAGCACGCTGGCGATGGCCACCCTCTGCTTCTCCCCACCGCTGAGCTCGTAGGGGGGCTTCTCCAAGTAGTCACGGGGAATGTTCGTGAGTTCTAGGGCCCACAACATCCTCTCCTCTATCTCCTCCCTCGGGAGCCCACGGTTCTCTAGGGCGAACACGACCTCCTCCTCGACCGTCATCGAGAGGAACTGGCTCTCCGGGTCCGGGAACACGAAGCCCACGCTCTCGGCTATTTCAGCAACGGAGTGCTCCCTGGTGTCCATTCCGTCTACGATGACTCGGCCTTGCATGACTCCCGGGTAGTTATTGGGCACGAGGCCATTCAAGCTCATGGCCAGAGTCGTCTTTCCGGAGTCGTTGGGACCCGTGATGCAGACGAACTCTCCTTGGCAGATCTCCAGGTCTATCCCCCTGAGGACCCAGTCTCGGGAGCCTTCGTACTTCCACCTGAGCCCCTCGACTTTGATGACGGGTTCCGCCAATCCAATCACCTTATATCCGGTAGAGAAGGGAATTCTCCAGCGCGAGCCAGTCGGTGTAGATGCTGATCAGGATGATTCCAACTAGGAACGCGCCCATTCCAGCCAGGACCGCGTAGTCTAGTTTGGTCATCTTATACTTGGACAGGATGTAGTCGGTCCTCCTGCCCAACCTCATCCCCGTGAACCTGAAGCCCCGGGAGTCGAGGGCGTTAGACACCTCGTCCGACCTCCTTATGGCGAGGGCCACTAGCGGGATGATGTACATGCCGAACTTCTTCACCTTCTCAGAGAAGGGGAGGACCTGCAGATCGAGGGCCCTGGCCTTCTCGGCCTCCCTTATTGTGTTGAAGTCGATTATCGAGAGGCCAATTGACCTCAGGGCCAGGCCGGCCATGTAGGCCAGCACGAAGGGGACCCTGAGGGCCCTGAGCCCCACCACTATATCCCTCTCCCTCATGGTGCTGAGGAAGAATATCATGATCAGGATGGCGAAGATCAGCTGAATATACACCACCGTGGCCCACCTGAGGTTCTCCCAGCACACCTTTACCGGGCCAAGCCGGATCAGCACCCTGTACTCCGGGCTGTGCCCGCCGAAGAACGTGTAGGCGATGGCTATGACGAAGAACAGGTTGATGAAGGCCATCTTGTAGTTCTTGATCACTCTGAGGTCCACCTTCGACACCTTATATAGTGCCAACATGAACATCGAGCCAGCGATGTTCATCTCGGGGAGCCTCACAATCATGGGGTAGGCGCTGACTATCAGGAGGAACAGGAGCCTGGTCATAGGGTGCAGCCTGAAGATGGGCGAGTCGACGGGGAGATACCCCAAGAGGGACCTCCTCATTTTGGTAGGCATTTCATCTCACTCTCTTCACTGAGTCCCAGATCGTTGTCGCGTTCAAAAAGGTTGGGGAGTGGGCCCTTAGGCCCACCAGCCCTTGACGAAGGACCGGTGCTTCACAACCAGCGGCGATAGCGCCTTCAGCAGGATGGCGCCGAAGATCAGCGCCGGCACCCCGTTTCCGATGGTCCACCCAGAGAAGAACAGCGGGACGGACTCGACTGTGATGAGGCCGATCCACTGCAGGGCGGTCACAGCCCAAGCCGCGCCGAGGATGTTGTTGAAGACCACGCCGAAGATGAGGAAGAGAAGCCAGTCACGCCCGCCCCTCAGGCTCGGGTCGGCCTTGAAGTACCGGAATGCCCAAGCCGGAAGCAGGCCCTGGATCAGGTTGGATGGCAGATAAGCGAAGCTCACATACAGCGGGGCACCAGCGAGGGAGTTGGAGATGAACGGGAACAGAAAGCCCGCTATCACTCCCCACATGCCGAACCACATGCCGCCGACGGCCTGAACGGCGACACCAGGCCAGAAGCCGGTGACACCGTATCCCAGTGGCACCGATAGGCTACCTAAGGTACCGGCGACCGCGCCCACACCTATCAACAGGGCCATGATGGCCATGTGAATCGTACCCGGCCTGCGGATCTCGCCCGGCTCCCTGTCCCACACGGTCTTTGGCACAGGTCTCACCAGTAGGGTATTGCGGCGGATGCAGTAATAAATTAAGTTTTCCCTCGGCGATCGCAGAAGGTCAGGTGCTCATGAGCTTCCTCCAAGTCCTGTGCCGCACATTCCCCTGTTTGGCTGAACTAATGAGCCTTAGCTGGGACAGATGAATCTCCGGCGCGCGGTAAACCTTATTTCCTGCATTGAGATCTCTCATAGCGTGAATTGGAGCCGGTCGTGCTCCTGTGAGTTGCGGTTCTCGCTGTCATGTTGGCCGCGACGGCCGATGGCTGGACCCAACCTCCCAGTCCGAAGACAGGGCGCTGGGGGTTCTCACCAAGGCCACAAGGGGCGGAAGGCTGGTCGTGGTGACGCGGCGGGGGAGCACCCTAGGACAGGCCATCCTCAGGTCGCTGGAGGGCGCCTCGGTCATTACACGAAGGTCGGGAGGACTCCCCCAAGAAGATCTCCGACAGCAAGTTCGTTGCGGCCCGACCTGCCCCACCTCCCAGACCTCCTCAGGAAGTTGAAGTCGGAGGGGGAGCCCCTCGCTGATCTTTGACAATATGACGGACGCCAGCCCGGTCTTGGGGGACAAGGAGGCGTACACGCTGCTCAAGGAGATCATAGAGCATCTCGACGATCGGGACACCCTACTCCCCATTGGATTTCTGGGAGCCACCCCCCTGATCAGGAGTAGAGGCTCAGGGCCCTGTTCGCGCCTTACGGGAACCTCGAGCTGTAGCGGGCCCCAAAGTTTTTAAGGCCCGGAGCCCCAGCGAGGCAACCCGTTAAGGGAGGGGTGTAAGTGGGGGATCTAGTTTGGTCGCGCGAGTAGGTT
>JAVCBV010000135.1:0-7687 GCA_037917695.1 Thermoproteota archaeon
CCGCGAAGATGGGGTTCATAAGGTCAGAGACCCTGAAGAAGAAGTGGAAAGCGGTGTTCTTCGTGATATCGGGGGTGGCCGCAATAATCACGCCCGATCCGACTCCCGTGAGCATGATGATGCTGACGCTGCCCTTCTTCGTGCTGTACGGGCTCACAACGCTGCTCGCCGCCAGGCTTGAACCTAAGTCCGAAGCCCCTACCGGCCCCTGATCAGATCCCGAATCAGCCTCTCAAACTCTTCATCACTCTTCCCGCTCGGGTCGATCCCAAGACCTCTCGCCAGATCTCTTACGGTCTTCTCTCTGTCCGCCTGGCTCTCTTGGGTCATCGGAGTGGCCCGGACGGTCTCCCCTGGGAGGCCTCCATGAACTCCCTCAGAGCCTCTCCTAGGCTCCTTCCGAGTTCAGTAAGCTTGCCGGGGCCGAACAGTATGAGGGCCAGAATCATAAGCAGGAGTATCTCCGAGGAACCCAGGTCGAACAACGCAGACCACCCTCCTTCGGGCCGCGGGCGGCCTACCACCCGGGTCGTAGGCACCTCGCCGCACGTTTAAATTTCATTGAGAGCCTGGTCATCCAACGAACCGAGGAAGTGCGAGCCAGATGGAGAAGAAGATATCCGATCTCAGGCCCGGCGAGGATGGCGTGAACGTCAAGGGCCGGGTTCTCGAGGTCGGCGAGCCGAGAGATGTGGAAACCAGGTCTGGTCTTAGAACCTTGTCGGAGGCGGTCATCGGGGACGAGACCGGCCGGATAAAGCTCACTCTTTGGGGCGAGCACGCCGGCTCTCTCTCAGTGGGGCAGGTCATAGAAGTACAGAACGGGTTCACAACGGCCTTTAGGGGCAAGGTTCAGCTGAACGTCGGGCAGAGAGGGGCAATTAAGGTCCTAGACGACTCTGAAGTCGTCCCGGAGGATCAGATTCCCGACGAATCTCCAGAAGCGCCCGAGGGCTGGCGCCCCCAGAGGCGTGGAGGCAGGCGGTACAGCCGGGGAGGAAGCTCCTACAGGAGGCCTCGCTGGTAAGAGAGCCTCCTCTAGCTTTTTTCTTTTGAACAGCAGAAGGTTTCGTTCACAATAGAGTTTAAATCATTAACGAATGCTCACCCGCCTCGAGCGGGTGTGAGTTTTGGCTAGGGAGGAGCTCCCCATAGCCTTTGATTTCGCCACGTGGACTCGTCTGATCCCAGAGTCGGAGATCAGAAGGCTGCTGAGGGTCAGGGTGAGGTACTACTTCGCAGGCGGGAAGCCCGGCGTGCTGCCGATCAGGGTGTTCCCGCGTCTCCTCGTCGAGCTGGGCCTCGAGGAGATGGATCTCGTGCTCAGGGGCGAGGAGAGAAGTGTGGTGGAGCACTTCAATTACGGTCCGTCTGAGGGCTTGCCAGAGCTGAGAGAGCTTCTCGCTCGAAAGATGCTGAGGGCTAGGGACGGCTTGCAGATAGACCCGGATGAGGGCTGGAAGGACGTAATAATAACAACTGGATCTCAGCAAGCGATTTACGCTATACTCGACTCTCTGGTGGATCCTGGTGATGTGATTATCACTCAGAGGCCTGCATACCTCGGGTTCGTGAACGTGGCTGCCAAGTTTCAGGCCAGGGTAGTGACCGTACCGGCTGACGAGAAGGGCATGGTACCAGAGTATGTGGACAGAGCAGCCGAACTCGTCGAGCGCGATTTTGGGGTCAAGCCCAAGCTCGTCTACGTTGTTCCAGACTCAGACAACCCGACGGGCACCACGATGCCAGAGAGCCGCAGGAAGGCCTTCTTTGACTTAGTCTCCTCCCGCGGTATGTATCTGCTCGAAGACGCTGCGTACAGAGAGATTCAATTCAGGGGGGAGCCTGTCAAGCCCATCAAGGCTTTCGACAAGGATAACGAGTTCGTGATCTATCAGAGGAGCACCAGCAAAGAGGTCGCAGTCTTTAGGATAGGGTACAGCTACATGCCACCGAGGCTAAAGGAGCAGGTCATCAAGGCCAAGGGGTACATCGATCTGTGCACCCCCACGCTGATGCAAAAGCTTGCAATCATGTACTACGAGAAGTACTTCGATGAGTACATCCTCAGGGTCAGGGAGGGCTACAAGGAGAGGTGCGAGGCCATGGAGGAATCCATAGATGAGAGCTTCCCGCCAGGCCACCATACCTCTCCCACGGGCGGCTTCTTCATCTGGTGGTCCTCCGACATCAGGGAGTTCGACTCGGGCAGGTTCCTCAACGAGGTCGCTCTCAAGAACGACGTCTCGTTCGTGCCTGGAGCAGCATTCTATCCGCCCTTCGGATACTCCTACGAGCCAGAGACGGACAAGCTTGAGCCTCTGAAGCCCAGAACGCATGGCATGAGGTTGGGATACAGCTACCTAACTCCTCAAGAGATAAGAGAGGGCATAACGAGGCTCGGCCAGCTCCTGAGAAAGTACCTGTCGGGGTGAGGAGCCCTGCTGCTTCAGGCGCTCGAAGAGGGCATCTACAGAGCGGTGGCTGCCGCCGCCATCAGGCTGCCGAGAGACGTTCGCGAGGCTCTACGGAAGGCGCTTGAGAGGGAGACCTCCCCCCTTGGGAGGTCAATACTGGAGGCCATCTTGAGGAACATCGAGGTCGCGGAGGAGAAAAAGCTCCCGATATGCCAAGACACCGGTACGCCGACGTTCTACGTCGAGGTGGGGAGCGACTTCCCAGTTAAGACCGAGATAGAGGGCGCGATAGTGGCTGCTGTTAGACGCGCCACTCGAGAGGTTCCGCTCAGGCCAAACGCGGTCAATCCATGGTCGAACGTGAACAGCGGGGACAACGTCGGAGTTGGCGTGCCTATAATCCACTGGGAGCTTGTGCCTGGCGACAAGCTGAGGGTTCGCTACTTAGCCAAGGGTGGAGGGAGCGAGAACGTCTCGGCGCTCTATATGCTCAGCCCGGCTAAAGGCGTGGAGGGCATCAAGCAGGCCGTGATAGATGCGGTTCTGGAGGCAGGGCCAAAGCCCTGCCCTCCCGTCATAATCGGCGTCGGCGTGGGGGGAGGAGCCGACGTCGCGCTCGAAGCAGCGAAGAGGGCCGCAATGAGACCCCTAGATACGCAAAATCCTGATCCAGACGTTGCCAGGCTTGAGGAAGCCTTGCTGGAGGAAGTTAACTCCTTGGGGCTGGGCCCAATGGGCTTAGGAGGCTCAACCTACGCCTTGGGCGTGCACATCGAGTGGATGCACAGACACCCCGCGAGCCTGCCGGTCGGCGTGTCGATGCTCTGCTGGGCCGCCAGGAGGGCTCTGGTTGAGTTTGACCTAGATGGTAGCTTTAGGCTCATCGAGCCGTGAGGGGGATTACTATGGCGGAATACAGGCTGAGGACGCCTATATCCGAAGATGAAGCGAGGAGGTTGCGAGCGGGCGATGTGATCTACATAACAGGGGTAGTCGTTACGGCTAGAGATCAAGCCCACCGGAGGGCTCTGGAGCTGGCGAGGAAGGGGGAGAAGCTGCCGGTGGACTTAGAGGGAGGCGTCGTCTATCACTGCGGTCCAATAGTCAGGCAGGAACAGGGAGAGTGGAGGATCTACGGCTTCGGCCCCACGACGAGCGCTAGGATGGAGCGGCTGGAGCCGGAGTTCATCGAGAGGTTTGGAGTGAGAGTGATAGTGGGTAAGGGAGGGATGTTCGAGCGCACCACGGAGGCGCTCAAGAGGTTCGGCGCCGTGTACGCTCAGCACCCAGGAGGGGCCAGCGCTCTAGCCGTGTCCAGCGTGAAGAGAGTTTTAGGAGTCTACTGGCTGGATCTGGGGATGCCTGAGGCCATGTGGGTTGTGGAGGTCGAGGACTTTGGTCCTCTAACAGTCACCATTGACTCCACAGGGCGGAACCTCTATCTTGAGGTGTTAGAATCCGCTAGGATGAGAGCGGCCAAGACGAGGTAGAGGATCCCAACCAACCCTCGAGGCCCTCTCGCGGAGGTAAGGCCTATGCTGGGCGAGTTCATTGAGCGCATCGTAGAACTGATCACAGAGGCTATAGCCCAGGGCTCTTATCCTGCGATAATTGCTCTAATGGCCCTCGAGAGCGCGCTCATGCCAATCCCTAGCGAGGTTGTGATGCCATTCGCTGGCTTTTTGGTCGCCAGAGGTGAAATGGGATTCTGGCAAGCAGTCGCGTCCGGAGTTGTGGGAAACCTACTTGGCTCCGTCGCAGCCTACTACATCGGCGTCAAGTGGGGAAGGGGCGCTGTGGGCAGAGTGCCGTGGCTTAGTGAGCATCACCTTGAGATGGCAGAGGAGTTCTTCAGGAGGAGGGGAACTCTCGCCCTCCTAATCGGTAGGATGAGCCCGGTGGTCCGGACGGTGATATCGCTGCCAGCCGGAGTGGCTCGTTTCAACCCGTGGACGTTTCTCCTGACGACTGTCGTTGGGTCGATCCCTTGGAATGCAGCTCTAGTGTGGGCTGGCGTTGTTCTCGAGGAGAACTGGCCTGTGGTCAGGAGGTGGCTGGAGCCGATTGGTGTGCTGGCGGTTCTGGCCCTCCTAATCTACGTTTTTGCGAAGTTCATGCGGCGAGGCTCGCCCGTCAATCCCTCAGCCAAGGAGGAGTAGGCCCAGCCAGTATATGGCCCCAGCCAGGGCGATCGCGACTCCCAGCTGATACACTAGCTGCTTCAGTAGAAGACTCAAAAGCCTTACTTCCTGCTTAATCACGGCTAGCGTGGCTGCGCAGGGAGTGTAAGCCATGCTAAGCACGGCGAGGGAGAGAGCTTGCAGCGGAGACAGATTCAACGCTGCGATAGCGCTCAGAGGATCAGCCGCTCCAGTCATTGATGGGAGTGTGGTTAGAACGGCCTCCCTGGCGATAAATCCAGCCAGAAGAGCTAATATGACTCTCCAATCTCCAAGGCCCACGAGAGTTCCAGCAGGCTCGAGGTACCTTCCGACGATACCTCCTAGGCTGGCGGAGGCCCCTTGGATGCTGCTGACGTATCCAGATGGGCCTACGTGGAGTATCGCCCAGAAGGCCAGGTTGGCTGCAAATATGACGGTCCCTGCTTTCTTTAGGAAGTGAAGGGAGTTCGTCCTAGCGTACCACCAGGCCACCTTCAGGCTGGGCGTGTGATATGGTGGGACTTCTAGGAGCAGCTCAGGAGGAGTTCTCACTTTGAAGACGAGCCTATTCATCACGAGCGCCGTGATCAGGTACAACAGGATCTGGAGCGTGTAGAGCCCAACGAGAACGGCGGCCTGTCCGGCAGGAGTGCTGGCTACAGAGGCCGCCAACGCGACAGTTACGATTAGCCTGGCTTGACAGGGTATCATCGGCACTGCGAGAGCGGTTACCACCCTTTCCCTATCGTCGTCCATAGCCCTAGTGGCGAGGATCGCTGGTACGTTGCAGCCAAACCCTATTACCGCTGGGAAAACGGCCCTCCCGCTGACCCCAAACCTCCTGAAGAATCGATCTAGACTCACGGCAACTCTCGCCATGAGCCCGCTGTCCTGCAGAACTCCCAGGAGTACGAAGACCGTGAATACCAGTGGTAGGAAGCTGAGCACGAGTCCCATTCCTGAGATTACGCCGTCAGCCAGCAAGGACGCGACCCACTCTGGGTAGCCAGCGTTCAGTAGGATCTCGCTCGACAGACTGGCCAGGCCGTCAAATGCCCCGCCTATCAGAGAGACTAAGCTGTACTCTCCAACTAGCTCAGCCGCCTTTTCGAAGCCGATCGATCCGAGAATCATATCCACAGGACTTCCTGTGTTCACCGCGAACACTGCTGTGAATGCAGGAAATAGCACGAAGAGTGAGAAGATAGGGCCAACTATGGGATGCAGGGCTATCCTATCGAGCCTCTCGGCCAGGCCAAGGGAGACAAGCCTGGTCACCTTGATCTTTCCCCTCAGCAGGCTGGAGATGAGTTCGTACCTTGCCTGAACCATGAACTCCTCTGGAACCACTCTGAGCTCAGCCTCAGCCCTCGCACGAACCTCCTCTACCTTCTTGAGCAGTTGAGGATCGACCTTTGCCAGAGAGTCCACCAGGCTCGGGTCGCCCTCCATCAGTTTGACAGCTGCCCACCGGCTTGGATAGGTCGCTAGTGCGGGGCAATTGACAATAAAGCTCTCGATCTCGCTGATGTACGGCTCCAGCGGTCCGTAGTCTACTCTGAGTCTACTCTGAGCGTCGCCAGCCCTTCCCTCCGCGACGTCTAGTATCCTATCAAGTAAAGCTCCAAGGCCCGTCTCCTTGAGGGCCGATATGCCCACGACGGGTATACCCAGCCCTCTCTCGAGCCCTTCGATGTCTATGTGAATGGCCCTCTTGGCGGCGACGTCCATCATGTTGAGGGCTAGCACTACCCTTCCCGTCAGCTCGAGGACGAGTATCGCCATGTAGAGGGTTCTCTCAAGGGCAGTGGCGTCGGCCAAGACGACCACGACATCTGGCTTGTGTCGAATGATGAACTCTCCGGTTATGGCCTCGGCTACCTGCTTGGCCCCGGCGGAGAGACCATAAGAGCCCGGCAAGTCTACTATCCTGACTCTAACCCCGTGGTGAGTGAGGTGTCCTTGATTTACCGAGACCGTCACCCCTGGCCAGTTCGCCACGTGCGCGGTCTTACCGGTCAGCGCATTGAACAGAGTGCTCTTACCCACGTTTGGGTTGGCAGCAAGAGCGACAACGATCTCGCCCTTCTTGAGGCCCTTAGAACTCAATGTAGACCCTCCCTCAGAGCGGTTGAACCATCACCTTGGAGGCTATCCCCCTGCCCAGGGAGAGAGTAATGCCTCGGACGGAGATGACTAGGGGGCCAGCCGAGTTGAAGAGGATCGTAACCTCGCTTCCTGGAAGGAGCCCCATCTCCATGAGCCTCCTGGCTAACCCTCTTCCAGCCCTTATCTCCCGTACCACGGCTCGAGTGCCTGGCGGCAAGATTGACATAGGTACCACAATGCCTGGCATCCTGAGATCTCCCTTGCTGTATGGTCTGACTCCTTGAGCGAGAGGGGTGTGGACTCCTCCTCCTTCGGCGCGCCCCCTGGCCCGCTTCATTCTTTCTCGTCTTGTTAGGCTAACCTAAATGTATAAAAGCACTTTCGATGCCCTCACTCGGTCGGGCACTCTCCGCGCTCGGCGAACCGTCTGAATTGCTCTAGCAACTCGGGCCCGACCCTTGGGCACGTCGAGAGGAACCTCAGAAAGAGGAATATTCTATCGAGCGTCTGCGGATGAACCCCGTGCTCAAGGTAGCAGGCATCCTGCTCGGCAACGTCCTCCGGGACGCCAAGGACTTCCGCGAAGAACTGCTTGAGAAGCTCATGTCTCTCTGCAATCTCAGAGGCCGCCCTGATGCCGTCATCGGTGAGTGAGATCTCCTCCCTCTTCTTGTAGGTTACTAGGCCCTTCTCCTCCAGTCTCTCAAGAGCGTCCACGACGCTGGCTGGTCGAACTCCTAACTTCTGTGCCAGGTCTCTCACGCGTATTGTTCCTTTCTCCCTCACCAAGAAGAGCATAGCTTCGAGGTACTCCTGTTCCCTAACGCTGAGGCTCATCCACGAAAACCGTGTACTTGGAAATCGAATAAGGTTAACTTGAGGAGAAGGATAGGATCAGCGCTTTTGTCCCCTGTGGAGGCTTCTCGCTCAGCGAGTGCTGCCCAGTAGGTCTAATAAGGCCTCCATGATCTCCTCAAGCGCCTTCACCGGAAACGATAT
>JAVCBV010000137.1:0-7652 GCA_037917695.1 Thermoproteota archaeon
CAATAGAACTCATACACGGCGACAAGCTCGTCAAGCTGATTCTCTGGGATCTAGCAGGGCAGGAGAGGTTTGGCTTTGTTAGGCCAACCTTCTACTCGGGAGCCTCTGGAGGCTTCATCGCGTTCGCGCTCGATCTACCCAGTACGCTGTCCAACGTGCCTGGCTGGCTGGAGGAAGTGAGGCAGAATGCTGGTGAGGTGCCGTGCATACTGCTCGGAACCAAGCTGGACCTCGCTCCAGACAACCCTGAGGCCTTGAAGGTTGTGGAGGAGTTGGGGCTTCACAGCTACGTGCCCATCAGCTCGAAGACTGGGGAGAACCTAGGTCTAGCCGTCAAAACCCTGCTGTCGGCTTGCCTCAGGTAATCCACTCAGAGCCGCAAGTTCCTCGATCAGCAAGCAAGAGGGCCTGGATCCCGAAGCGCTCCAGCCGATGACGGGTCTGTAGGGCCCTCTACCCGCATAAAGCTTGGTCGGTGAGGCTGGGTAAGTGAGGGGCTCTTGGGAGGCCGAGGATGAGGAGCGCATCGTCAGGCTGGGCATCGACCCTCTTGACAGGATTAGTGGCGGCGGAGTTCATCCAGGCTCGCTGCTGGTGATCTTTGGGCCATCTGGCTCGGGAGTGAGCACATTCGCCCTGCACTTCCTAATGAGAGGTGTAGCTGAGGGAGAGCCGGGGGCTGTTCTTCTGACCACGAGGAAGCGCTGGGAGGTAATTAGAAGTGCGAAGTACTACGGGATGGCCTTTGAGGAGGCAGTAAATGCTGGCATAATAAGGGTAATAGAGCTAGAAAACCCCTTCGTTGAGGAGGAAGTCTCGAGGGCCCTAATCGAGCTATTGGACGCCATAGATACAGGCGAGGCCAAGAGGGTGTACATAGACACGATCGACCCCCTGCTGATGACTCTGGGGTCTAAGGAATTCCTTGCTCAGATGATTGGCCCTCTCCTCGATCTGTCAAGAAGGAAGGGTACAGTCACGCTCATCAGATGTATATCACCAAAGGTCTACCGCCGAGTATCCCAGTTTGCGACTGGAGCGTTTAGGATCGAGTGGAGCCCACTGATGCCCGGTGGTGGAACGTTGAGGAGAGTTGTAATCGACAAGCTCCGCGATGTCCCGACGGTCTTACACAGCGCGGTCTTCGAGATACGGAAAGATGTAGGAGTCTCCATGGTGGAGGCAAAGGGCATACCGCGCTGGAGGGATGTGGTCTCGACGGGAGTGCCGGGCTTAGACGGGCTTGTTGGCGGTGGATACCCCGTCGGCTCAGTGGTGATGGTGACGGGAGAGCCGGGGGCTGGTAAGACCTACTTGGGGCTAAGCTTCTTGCTAGAGGCAGCAAGGTCAGGATCGAAGGGCCTCATAGTGAGCTACAGCGACACGGAGAGAGACCTCATTGATAGGCTCAGCTCTCTTGACGGCAACGCCGCCCAAATGGTCTCTGTTGTATTCAGAGACCCATTCTCCAGCTCACTGGATGAGGAGGTCGTGTGGATCAGGAGAACCCTGGCCAGCGAGAGACCAAAGGCGCTCCTAGTAGACGGACTCGACCTGCTGGCCCTAGAGCACGACTGGAAGGGAGCAGCGAGGATCATGAGATCCGTCCAGCTGTGGGCGAGAGAGAGCGGTGGCGTGGCGCTAGTCACGCTTGTAGAAGCCTCTGGCTCGAAGAGGTTGAGCCCTCTGGCCGACGTGATCCTTCGACTTGACCTAGAGGAGGCAAAGGGCAGCCTGTTCAGGACGCTGAGGATCGTGAAGTCCAAGTTCGCACCTTCGGACACTCGAGTAGTCGGTCTGGAGATAACAGACGATGGACCAAGAGTGGTGGTCTGAAGGCCGCTCGGTTCTCCTCAAAGCTGAGTTTAATGGCTCCCGTGGCACCTTCCTGGCGTGCAGCGCGAGGGCGTCCTTGGGGTCTTGGGAGGAATGGGGCCAGAGGCAACCGCGTACTTCATGATCTTAGTGATCAGGCTGACGCCCGCCGAGAGAGACCAGGACCACATCGAGATGATCGTCCTGAACGACCCTAAGATTCCAGATCGAACTGCCGCAATACTCGAGGGCGGCCCCAGCCCCGTCCCTAGGATTATCAGAGATCTCAAGCTCCTGGAGTCCCTCGGCGTAGACCTCGTTGCCGTGCCTTGCAACACCTTCTTCTACTTCTACGACGAGGTGGCGGGCAGCACGTCGCTGCCCATCGTTCACATGATAGAAGAGTCTGCCAAGCTGATCTATGAGGCTGGAGTAGACTCTGTAGGCCTCTTGGCAACCAGCGGAACGGTAAAAGTGGGACTCTACCAGAGGTACCTGGAGTCCAGAGGAGTAAGGGTCGCAATTCCCCAGAATCAGAGCGAGGTCATGAGAGCGATCTACGAGATAAAGGCGGGCAGGAAGGAGGAGGCTAGGCGCGTCCTGCTGAGGGCCGCTAAATCGCTCATTGAGGAAGGGGTTCAAATTGTGGTGGCTGGCTGCACAGAGGTTCCACTCGTTCTCTCGAAAGATGACGTGCCTCTACTGGACCCAATGGAGGTCGTGGCAAGGCTCTGCATAGACAAGCTCAAGGGCACGAACTTGACGCCAGAGCTTCGGCAGCAGATTCACGACCTTGCCTGCAGCCAACCCTCGCAGAAGTAATCCTGTAGATCTCCTTACGGAGCTTATCCAGCGCCTCTCGATTCAGTGAGAGCTTCTTCTGGAAGTCGCCTGAGTACACCCTTTGAATCTCTGAGTCTTTGCAGCCTGGGCCCAGCGATATCGGTATGGCCGCAACCAAGCCCAACAGGTCTCTGGCTCCTCGCTCGGCGTACCGATCGCAAGCCATCCCAATGACCAAGTCTGGCTTAAGCTCGCTAACTGTTGGCAGAACGTCGTCATACTCAGCTATGATCCTGAATGCCACGCAGACTCCAGTCTCTCTGAGCGAGACGATCTCTCGCTGGACTGCCCTCACACCGCAGTCCTCTCCGTCGAGCGGGCAGCGGGGACCAAGGCAGAGGGGGTTTATCCTTCTTACACCGGTCCTCGGATCCCTGGCGGGGCAGCCCGCGGCCTTAACGCACGCAGGAATCAGCACCAGCACTCTTATCAGGCGCACCACCGGAGGTACAGGCAGCCAGCTGAGGATCTGATTGGCTCAACGCAATTCTTTCCAAGGCTGTTTATCCGGGATGGCACCTACAACGTCTCCGGTTCTAGGATCCACGTTAAAAAACAGCCCAAGTGTTCGTAGGTCCATGAAATTCGGAGGCTGCAGGGCAGAGCTGGCCAGACCAATCACCTTTTTTGTAGGAATGTCCTGGGGGGCTGGGGCTCATGGGATCACAGCGAAGCAGAAGGAGAGTCGCTCTGCTCGTCATCTCAACTATTCTAATCGCTAGCATGATCTCTCCGGTCCCTCCAGGGTTAGCACAGAGTCAGCCCGCAATGTCAATAGAACTCCTCCTGTTCTCAGACGGGTGGGCAGACGTCACTATTAGGCTGAACCTCACGGGAGAGGAAATCTTCACAGTCCTACCCCTGTTGGGTGAGCCAAGCCTTCTAATAGTTACAGATGAAGAGGGCCTCCCTTTGAACTTCACACTCGAGGAGGGCTCACTCGTCGTGGAGACCCTCGGTGCTAGGGGCATAGAGGTCTCCTATCAAACGCCCTCCCTGACGTCCAAGACTGGAGAGGTCTGGAATGCTAGTGTGAACGTGGGCGTTCAGGTGGAGGTAACATTCGTGCTCCCCGAGAGGTCTGCAGTAGTTGGTCTGTCGTCTCCTCCCCGTAGAGTGGAGACGAGAGACGGAAGAATCGCGGTGACCTTCGTGGGCAAAGGTGCCTGGGTATCTTACGTCATTGAACTGCCTCGCGTCACCCCGGCAGAGACAATCTCCCCCACTCAGACTCCAAGCGAACCCTCCACACCAGGTGCGTCAAGATCGGGCGTTGAATACATGCTCCCCATAGCCGCGGCCGTACTGGCTGTCGTAGCTTTCGTGGCGATCAAGGTCGTCAGAGCGCCGAAGAGGGCTGTCCGCTCCCTCGAGCGGGTGGATGAGGTGATTCTGAAGAAGCTGGAGGAGATGGGTGGTTCAGCCTACCAAGCTGATTTGATCAGAGCCCTCGAGATGCCTAGGACCACTGCGTGGAGGAGGATAAGGCGGCTAGCCCAAGCCGGCCTCCTGGAGATCAAAGAGGTCGAGAGGGGTAGGCTCGTGGTCCTCAAACGCACCGAGAGAACTTAACCAAGGCTATTCCCAGGAGCCAGAGCACCACGGGGAGTGTGAGCCCCGGGAGAACACCTCTTCTGGAGTAGAGTATTCTGAGGGTGAGTAACACTCCGACATTGAGGAGCGCCAGCGGGATCAGAGCTTCTGGAAGTCCTAGCATTCTGGTGGAAGATGCGGAGGCGAGAGAATAGGCAAAGAGGTCCCCAAGCCCCATGGAGACCCTTCCGTGGGCGATCATGAGAGGCTTGAGAGGGTCTTCAGAGCGCCTGATCTGCCCGAAGATCTTCCCCAGGGGGCCTCTGAAGACTGCATAGGCGTCGTAGGCGGCGAGCATTCCAAGGAATGTTAGTGTGAAGATCTCTGGGAATATGCTCACGAATAGATAAGCTACAGAGGCCGCCAGGAAGGCTTTGGCTACGTTTCCAGCGAGACCCGGCTGAAGCCCCAGCCACGTAGTGGCGGCGGCTAGAGGGAGGGCCACGACGCCAGGCAGCCTAACCTCAGCGAAGATGCCAGCTAGGGATATGGAAGCTGTGTAGAAGAGTGATGCCACCAGCAGAACCTTCAACAGCTTGATCAGGCCTTTCTTGATCAGGTACAGGATTAGGGTCGCTGTCGCGAAGAGTAGGACTATGTAGGTCAGGGAGAGCCCAGCCGACTCCGCTGCTCCCAGCTCTAGCTCAGGCTCCGGTCTCGTGACCGATACCAGCGCCGCCGAGGCAGCCTGGGCTAGGAGCGGCCACAACGTCACCAAGTACGGTCTCTCAGGAACTCTCTTAGCTCTCAGCCCCTTCAACTCCGCTCACTCCCATCTCTCTGTAAAGTCGGTCCTCCAGCTCGGGTTCTGACGGCAGCACCTCCTTCAGAAACCAGGCCAGGGCATTGAGCACCGCTCCGTATCTTCTCCAAAGATTTTGAGGGGTTATCTCGCCTGCTGTGAGTTCAGAGAAGGCTGCTATGTATCCATCTTTGGTAGCTCCGAAGGCCACGAGGGGTGAAGACAGCGAGGCCCCTAAGAGCCGTTCGCACAGGGTTCTTTTATCGCGTAATCCCACCGGGAAGGGGAGTAGAGGGGCCGCTACCAGTAAGACGTCGACTTCAAGCAGAATCTGAACGGAGATCACTAGGGTCTTCTTTTCTTCTCCACTGGCTAAGTCGATTACTTCTGTGACGAAGATGCTGCTGTTCTCGGGATCTATGTGAATCCTCTCCCTATCCACGCCGAGACTCCTCAGCATTTCAGCGATCTCTTCGAGACCCAGCTCTGACACGTGAGGCGGCCCTCCCGCACCAATTTAAGCGAGGGCTGATGTTAAGCGAGTTATCTCGCTCACTACCTTGGCAACGTCTTCCTCGCTCAAGTTGGGCCTTCCTTCAGCGTCGACGGCAGATCTTACGATGAGGGTCGCTCCGGCCGACTTCTCCAAGAACTCCAAGTCTCCCTCCCCAATCGCCACGATGATCTTCAGCACATCTTCTCTTGGGAGGGTCTGGGCCTTGAAGCCTTCAACGAGTACGATGTCAACGCCGGGAACTGCCTTCTTGAGGATACTAAGCGCAGAATCAAGGTCGAGGGACCTCGAAGCTATCAGAGCGTGGCGATCTGGAGATACAAGCATGACGGCAGAGGCTCCAGCCTGCCTCATCCTCCAAGTGTCAGTTCCAGGCGAGTCTAACTCGACCCCTCGCTCGTGAGTGTGCTTGATCGCAGCGACCCTTAGGCCCCGAGCGATCAGCAGTCTCGTCAGCTCCTCCACGAGTGTGGTTTTTCCCGAGGATTTTCTCCCTACAACCGCCACTATCAGTGGTTTATGGGCTTTCACGCCTCTGCAGAGACCTATTTTGTCTATAAAGTTGATTGAGAAAGCGGTCCCTCTGAGGGCTATGGGTAGATCTTCCTTCCCATAGCCGAGGCGCTGTTGTCATAGATCTCCTCGACCTTGAAGAGGTAGACGGGTGTTTTGGTCCAGTCTCTAGGTTTCTTGGGTCTATGGAATACGTCGTGGACCGCGTTGACGAACTCCCAAATGGGACCTGTCTCATGGATTTCTACGGAGGCTCTGACTTCGTAGGAGGTACTTGGGGGCGTGAAGAAGAGAATAGATACCTTCGGGTTAACCCGGACATTCTCCCAAGTGTGACCTTTGGCTAGCTCTAGGGTCCCCATCTTCGTGAAGTCCACCTTGTCCTCAACCAGTATTTCCTCTAGGAGGAACTTGACCGCGCGCTGAGGGTCGAAGGGTCGCGACAGCTCCTCTCTGAGCAGATCCAGAGAGCGGTGTATAACCTCATCTCGGTGAATGAAGCCCACTCCCTTTACAGAGCCGTTCGGCCCGGCGGGCCCGCACGTTATTACTGCTGGGTTGTGTCTGGTGAACCCCAGCAGGGCTTCTTGGTCCAGACCCTTCTCCATTATCCGCTTTATGAACTCGATCTTCTGCCTGAAGGCGTAATTGATGAACTCCTCTGGTATAGGTGGCATTGGTAGATCGAGCCTGACTGAAAATGATTAATTATGCCTATCGAGCCCGCAATCAACCGAGCCATTGAGCGGCGAAATGAAGTTAATTACCACCGAGGCGCTAGAGATGGTGAAAGATGGTCGAGCCCTGTCCTGATGGTTCCCCCCATCGCGTCAGAGCAACTCTTCAGGAGCCTCTGGAGGATGGGAGGGTACGCTGCCTAGCTTGTCCGCGGTACTGCACGATTCCTCCGGGTCAGAAGGGAGCGTGTCGAACGAAGATCAACGTGGACGGCTCGCTCTGCGAGGTCAACTACTCGCGGGTAAGCTCGGTCGCGATGGACCCAATTGAGAAGAAACCTCTCTATCACTTCTACCCTGGATCCTGGGCCTACAGTATAGGCACGGTTGGTTGCAACATGTTTTGCGATCACTGTCAGAACTGGGAGATCTCCCAGCCGAGTATGGAGCCCGAGGAGTTCCCCTGGCTCAGGGAGCTGACGCCTCAAGACGCCGTTCGGCAGGCTAGGGAGCTGGACGCCACGAGCATCGCCTACACGTACAACGAGCCAACGATAGTCAGCCTAGAGTGGGTTCTCGAGACGGCTAGACTGGCTAAGGAGGCTGGCCTTAGGAACGTCAGCGTAACCAACGGGTACTGGAGTCAAGAGGCTAGAGAGATCCTGACGCCACTCATAGACGCGGCTAACGTCGACGTTAAGGCGTTCACGGACGAGTTCTACCGCAAGGTTACGAAGTCTCCCTCGATCCAGCCGGTGCTGGACACCGTGCTGCACCTCAAGAGGGCTGGCGTCCATGTCGAGCTCACCTTCTTAGTCATCCCCGGACTCAACGATTCGGAGGAGGAGATCAGAGAGTTCGCCAAGTGGGTTGTTAACGAGGTTGGCGACGACACACCCGTCCACTTCTCTAGGTTCCACCCTGACTTCAAGATGTTGGACAGGCCAGCCACTCC
>JAVCBV010000126.1:0-7606 GCA_037917695.1 Thermoproteota archaeon
CGCCACCACCGCCCCGGAGTCTATCAGCCTGGCCGCCTCGGAGATTGGATCGCCGGTATCGAGGCGCCTGCCTGAGGAGTCCTCCAGCCACAGCCTGGGCCCACAGGCTGGGCAGGATATTCCCTGAGCGTGAAACCGCCTGACGTCCTCTGGATTCTCGTACTCCTCACGGCACTCGTCGCAGAGGGGAAAGTCCCGCATTGCCGTGTTTGGCCTGTCGTAGGGGATCGACTCGATCATGGAGAACCTAGGCCCGCACCACGCGCAGCTGTTGAACGCGTAGCGGTAGTGCCTGTCCTCTGGGTCGTAGACCTCACGTAGGCAGTCCTCGCAGACGGCTATGTCCGGTGGAATCATGGAGTAGAGTTGAGCCCCCTTCTGACTGGGGAGTATCCTAAATTCGCCAATCCCGGTGGGGTAGTCCTCGCTGAGCGTGAGCTCCTCTATCTTGGCAGGGGGAGGCTTCTCCAGCAGGAGGAGTTTGAGGAACTCCGCAATGGAGCTCTCCTCCCCCTCCAGCCTTATCTCGACCTCGCTGCCCCCCATGTTCCTGACGTAGCCATGGACCCCCGCTTTTCGAGCTATTCTAAACACGAACGGCCTGAATCCGACGCCCTGAACTATCCCTGAGACCCTTAGGATCACTGCCTTGGGGGGCATCGGCCCACGGGCTGAGGAGGAGTATAAAAGATCCGGTGGCCGTCCCTCTTCCTCTAGTACTCCACCAAGAACTTGGCCCTCTACCAGCTCAGCCTTACACTCCCCGCAGATCAAGCACTCCTTCAGTAGTGCGCGCCGCGATCTAAGGTCTATTCCGCAAGCCTCTGAGCAGCCTCTGTCGCTTCAGCGATCACCTCGCGTGGATCCAATGTTGTGGGTTCTCCGCGCCTAACCATCACCCTACCGTCCACTATCACTGTGTCAACGTCCGCGCCGGAGGCGGAGAACACAAGGCTGGAGACTATGTCTCTAGAAGTCGCTAAGTGTGGCCTCCTCAGATCTACAAGTATGAGGTCTGCCCTCTTTCCGATCTCTAGAGAGCCCACCTCACCCTCCAGCCCAAGGGCTTTGGCTCCGTTTATCGTGGCCATTCTCAGAGCGTCCCAAGCCTTCAGGGCCGTTGGATTGAGGGTCGCTCCTCTGTGAAGGATGGCCGCCAGCCTCATCTCCCTGAACATGTCCAGCGTGTCGTTGCTGGCGGCCCCGTCCGTGCCCAGGGCCACGTTAACGCCTCTCCTGAGCATCTCTGGGACTGGAGCTATGCCGGAAGCTAGCTTGAGGTTGCTAGCTGGACAGTGGACCACGCTAGCGCCCCTCTCAGCCATAAGGTCGATCTCTCTCTCCTGGAGCCAGACTCCATGCGCTGCGAGCACGTTCGGGCCGAGGACGCCCAAGTTCTCAAGATAGTCTGGCGGGCTGAGACCCGTCTTGGACCTTACCTCCTCTACCTCTCTCCGAGTCTCAGACAGGTGGATGTGTAGGACCAAGCCTCTAGACTTGGCCAGCTCCGCCGACCTGATGAGTATCTCTCTCGAGCACGTGTAGGTCGTGTGCGGGGCAACGGCCACCCTTATCCTCCCGTCTCCAGCCATGTGCCACTCTTTGATGAGCCTCTCTGTCTCCCTCAACTCTCTCTCGGTCTTCTCCTCGTCTCTCACCCAGTCCCTCATATCTATCAGCCCGTAGGAAAGGACGGCCCTGATCCCAGCCTCTAGAACGGCTCGAGCCACTTCCTCTTCGTAGAAGTACATGTCCGCGATAGTAGTCGTCCCAGAGAGCATCATCTCCATGACTCCGAGACGCGCTCCCGCTAGCACTTCTTCTCTACCCATCCTCGCCTCGTACTTCCATATCTCGTGGAGCCACTCCTTCAGGGGTTTGTCCTGAGCTACTCCTCTCAGGATTGTCATGGGGACGTGTGTGTGAGCGTTGATCAGACCCGGGAGGGCCGCCATTCCCTTGGCCTCTATCACCTCCTCGGCGGAGTAGCTCGGCATGGACTCCACTCTGCCGACTCCCACTATCCTGCCCTCGCTGACCGCCAGGTACCCCCTCTCTATGATCACTCCAGGGGGCTCGACGGGCACGATGACGGCTCCCCGAATCAAGATGTCGACCGACTCCTCAGCCAAGTCAGATCTAGCCGACTGTGGAGATCACCTAATTAAGACGATCGATGGAGAAGAATATGCGCGGGTGATGGCAGGTGAAGACCGAGCCTCCCACCCTCTGTAGACCTACGGTTTGGCTCGAGCGCGACGAGGTGGTCATGCTCGACAGGAGGAGGTTTCCAGAGGAGAGGACGTACGTCAGGCTCAAGAGCCCGGAGGAGGTTGCAAAGGCCATAGAGGACATGGTCATACAAGGAGCTGGCAGCATAGGCCTCGCTGCCGGGTACGGCGTACTGCTGGCAATCAAGAAGGCTGCCGAGAAGTCGGGAGAGGATCTGCTCAGAGATGTGGAGGCCGCTGGTCACAGGCTGATCGCCACCAGGCCTACCGGGAGACACATCCGTGAGATCGTGGAGATGCTTCTTGGGGAAGTGAAGAGGGCTCTCGAGGAGGGCGGAGATCCCTTTGAGCTAGCCAGCAGGGCTCTGTCGGCGGAGGAGGAGAGAATGAGAAGGACCGCCGAACTCTGCGGCAAGAACGCCGCCAGCCTGCTCGAGGATGGCGACACGATCCTGGTACACTGCTTCCCGGGCTGTGCGCTGATCTATATGCTGCTCGAGGCCAAGAAGTCCGGAAAGGAGATCAGGGTCTTCTGCACGGAGACCAGGCCGTATCTGCAAGGAGCCAGGTTGACCGCAACCACGCTCATGGAGATGGGAATTAGGCCGACTCTAATAACCGACGGAATGACCGCCTACTGCCTGTGGAGGGGCCTGATAGACAAGGTGTTTGTGGCGGCCGACAGGATAGCGTTAGACGGCTCCATAGCGAACAAGGTTGGGACGTACGCGATAGCCTTGGCCGCCTTCCACAGCGGCGTCCCCTTCTACGTGCTGGGGTATGAGGGGCCAGACCCAACCACAAAGCGGGGGATCGACATCCCTATTGAGGAGAGAAACCCAAGCGAGCTGTTCAGCATAGGGGGGGTTAGGATAGCTCCAGAGGGGATTAGCGGATACTACCCGGCCTTCGACGTGACTCCCCCAGAGTTCATATCGGCAATAATTACAGACAAGGGAATTTACCCGCCCAGGCTGATCTGGAGGTACCTCAACGACCCTCGGCCTCAGTAGGGGGACTCAAGCACGTCAGAATCCCTACTTAGAGCGCGGGTGGTGAACCACCTGAGTAGAGGTAAAGCCGTCTTAAGCTGTTAGGCGTCCCTCCTACCAAGCAACGGACACGTAGCCCATCTTCAGGCAGAACCTGATGAGGAGAACCACCGCGAAGGCCAGCAGGCACCCCGCCGACCATAGGTAGTCTACTGTCGTGAACCTGAGTTCGTGGAGGAAGGTCCTCTGCTTCTTAGCCCCGAAGCACCTCGATTCCATGCTCATACCTAGCTGGACGGTCTCCTTGACCATCCGCACCAGCAGAGGGACGAATATCGGGATGTAGTTCCTTATCCGCTTGATTATGTTCCCTCTCTCTATCTCGAGTCCTCTCGACATCTGAGCCTCTATAATCTCCCTGGTCTCCCTGATGGTGACGGGTAGGAACCTTAGAGCTATCATCAAGATGTAGCCAGCCTTATAGGGCAGGCCCAGCCTCATTATCCCCTGGACGAAGTCTCTGGGGAACGTGGTCGAGAATATGATCAGCATGGCCGTGATGGGGTTGACTATGAGGATGGCCTTCCCCAACGCGTACAGGAGCCCGATCTCCGTGTACTTCCAGTGCAGGATCGGAAGCTCGAATACCACCGGGCCCACTTGGAGCTGGGGCCTCCTAGGCCAGAACACCATACAGGCCGCGATGAATATCGCGCTGTTGGCGAAGACCAAGAGAAACCTCTTTGGGGTCAGCCTCGCGACGAGGCCGACTATTATCAGAGAGGCGTAGATCCAGATCGAGTACCTTGGATCGCTGAAGGCTATCGAGGAGGCCAGAACCACGATGAACCAGAGTATCTTGGCTCGAGGATCAAGCCTGTGTATGATCGTGTTGCTGGGGATGTAGAGGCCGTAAGCTTCCGCGGACATCACCTGCCCACCCTACAGCTCAAAAAAGCAAGTGTGGGAGGGGGTAGTGTCACTCCTCGAACTCGATCCTGTCGGCCCAGTAGATGCCCCATTGCTTGACTAGCGGGTAGAGGATGTACGCCAGCACTCCGCCGACTATGGCGGTAACTATGGCGTTGTTAACCACGACGAATGGGCAGAAGAACCCCCAGACGAACTCATAGGGCAGGCCAATGACCGGGTAGAGCACATCCAGCCACCAGCTTATGTAGATGGCGCACCAGACGCTCCCTATGAGCACGGCCCACAGGTAGTAGTCGAACCAGGCCCTCGCGCTCCTCATGCTGTGGTCCTTCATGAACTTGTAAGGTATGTACGCGAGCAGGAAGTTGCCCACGAATCCGCCGATGCTTCCTATACCCAGGTAGCCAGCCAGGCTGTCGGCGATGAAGTTGCCCACGGCCGTGCCTACTGCGCCAGGGATGCCGAAGAGCATGCCGAAGATCGGGCTGAGCATGTTTGCAGGCCTTATCCAGGTGAACCCTGGTATTATCGTCAGACCGCCGGTAACGGTGAGACCGCCCCCGTACACGGCGGCGCAGAGGGCCGCTGTCGCGATGTCAATGCTGTCCCACCTTATTCTCTGCCTTATGAGCCTCAGCCCCTTGAATGTGTAGCCACCGAGCTCCATGAAGAAGAATATCGTACCTAGGATCCAGAAGATCCCACCAACGGCAAGCCAGAATGGCCTGCCGAGGCTCCAGAACCAGGTGCCCCAACGCCATGGTCTTCCGGCGGCGCTGTCGACGTAGAATGTGTAGGCGCCGTAGACCGAGATCGCTATCACTATCACAGCCACTATGGCGGCCGGAACAACCCAGGCCTTCTCACCCTTAACGCTCATGCAGACTCACCTCTTGGCCTTCTTTATCCAGTAGATCCCGCCTACGAGACCCACTATGATCAGAATTAGCGCTATAATGTTGTGGATGTAGCTAGCCTCTGCCGGGTTGACGCCGTAGAGGCCCTTCCACTTCAGGAGCCCATATAGGAGCAGTGTGAAGATCCAGCCACCGCCCATTAGCATTAGAGCGGATCCGACGCGCCTTTTGAGCCCGTAGAGGATCGCGACACCAGCCACGATCATTATAACACCGAGACCCAAGAGGATGCTCATCTGAGTCATCTCAGAACACCATTCACATCCATACCGCGGGGTATGTGGTTAGCTAAAGTCCTGAGAGATTCTCTTTAAGTTTTCGGCAAAAAGTATTTTTTTGTTCTATTTCCTTCGCAAATAGTCGATCAGCAGATCGGCCAACTCATCTACCCCGATTACGTCGGTCGGTACGCCTAAATCTGTCAGTCTCTGGGCCAGTATCGTTATCTGCGGAGGTATGAGGTTACTCTGGATAATTAGATCTGGGTCAGCCAGTATCTTCTTGGGCGAGCCGTCCGCCAGCACCCGCCCATCTTTCAGGATGATCACTCTCTCCACATACTCAGCTACCAGCGCTATGTCATGCGTTATCAGTATGACGGTTCTCCCCGCCTTGTGAAGCTTGGATACTGTGTCCATGAGCTGTCTGCACCTCTTGTAGTCCAGCCCGGTGGTGGGCTCGTCCAGAATTAGCACCTCAGGATCCATGACTAAGATGTCCGCTATGGCGATCCTGTGTCTCTGACCCATGCTCAGCAGGTGCGGGTTGGCGTCCAGCGGGACGTCGAGATCTAGCTCCTCGAGAACTCTCTTTACCCTATCTTCCCACTCATCCTGCGGAACCCCGACGTTCTTCAGCGCGAATGAGACCTCCTCCAATACAGTCCTGCCGAACAGCATGCTGTCTGGATTCTGAAAAACGTAGCCAACCTTCTTGGATAGTTCTGCGACGCTCGCCTCCCTGGTGTCAATGCCGTCGACGAGAACACTCCCCTTGGTCGGCTTCAACAGCCCGTTGAAGTGCTTGGCCAGCGTAGTCTTTCCTGAGCCGTTCTGGCCGATCAGCCCGACGAACTCTCCTCTCTCTATCGATAAGGTGACGCCCCTCAGAGCCTCGATGCCGCCGGGATATATGTGCCACAGGCCCTCCGTCTGAAGCATCATACACCACCTCCCGAGAGCAGGTCCCTAACCATCCTCTCGCCCTCGTCCAAGGTTACGGGGTAGTCTGGGATCTTGGCCCCCCTGTCCTCAAGCCTGTAGGCCAGCTCCGTCACCTGGGGCGGCCTGAAGCCTATCCCCTCGACCTTGGCCCGCTGGGAGAATACCTCCTTTGGAGTCCCCTCCAGCACTATCTGCCCGTCCTCCATCACCAATATGCGGTCTGCGTGCTCTGCAGCCCACTCTATCCTGTGATCCACAGCTATCACGGTCATGCCAAGCTCCCTGTTCAATCTGGTGACTATGTCTGAGACGACCTTCTGCCCGAGCGGATCGAGCATCGAGGTCGGCTCGTCCAGCACGAGAATCTTGGGCCTAAGCGCGAGGACGGAAGCTATTACCAGAGCCTGCTTCTCTCCCCCGCTTAGGCTGTGCGGGCTCCTCTTTCTGGCCTCGGTTAGCCTCGCGAGCTGGAGAGCTTCTTCAGCCCTCCTCCTGATCTCCTCCCTGGGGAGAGCCAGGTTCTCGGGCCCGAAGGCCACCTCATCCTCTACGGTCAGGGCGACCAGTTGCGTGTCTGGGTTCTGAAACACCATCCCGACGCGTTGAGACAGCTCCGCCGTGCTGTGCTTTCTGGTGTCCATGCCGTCTACTATGACCTTACCCTTGAGGTCCCCCCCGAGGAGGTGGGGTATTATCCCGTTGAGTGTGTAGCACAGCGTCGACTTGCCGCATCCGCTGGGGCCCATCACGACTACAAACTCCCCCTCCTCGACGCTGAAGTCGATGCCCCTCAGGACCCAGTCCTTGCTTGCCCTGTACATGTACCAGAGGTCTTCTATCTCAACAATTGGCAAACGCACACCCCCGCGACTTATTTAACCCCTGGGGTGGATTCTAGCCTGAGCCCCAGGAGATCGCTTGGACCTAATTTAACAACTGCTCGTTGAGGACTCGTTGAGGATATAGAGGTTACCTCCTCCCTCTCCTCTTCGTGCACCCCGAGGTCATCTGGACTCTGTTCTTCGGAAATGCGTTCTTCAACAACCTCATAGCCCAGGGAATACTGGTCCGCTCGTCGTCAAGCCGCTGTGGGGCAGGATAAAGGCCAGCGGCCTCTACTGGAGGGACAGGCTAGCCGGGTGAGCTATCCCCGGACGCTCCTTATCTTTTCCTCTTTTTTCCACTTTTCAAGCAGCAGCAGGGCTTCCAGCGCCGTATCGATAGCGTTGTCTATGCCGCGCTGGGCCTCGGGGCTCCGTGGGTCGTACTTCTCGCCAGTGATAAGGTTTCCGTCCACGGCTAAGACAGATCCAGCTCTGATGCCGTAAGTGAAGGAGAGGGCAATATGCACGCAGTCTCCATCTCAACGC